>DATDFH010000594.1:0-4020 GCA_036522715.1 Verrucomicrobiia bacterium | reverse complement strand
GGAGGAGTTGTTTGAGCGGCTGAAGTGACGAGCCGCGGTCCGCTCAAGCGGGGACAAAGACGCTCTTGGCGGACTGCCAGTTGGCCGTCATCGCGAGCGCTTCATTTGCGCGGTCGAGGGTGAAGCGGTGCGAAATCATTTCGTGGAAGGGGAAACGCTGCTGGTTCGCGCGGAGGAAGTCGATGGCTTGCTTGAGATGCCGTGGCTCGCTCGACCACGAGCCGAAGACCTGGAGTTGCTTGCGCGTGACGAGGTGCGGGTTCCACATCACCGGGCCGGCATCGCAATAGTGGCCGAGGACGAGATATTTCCCGCCGTCGCGGCACATCTCCATGCCTTCGACGACGGCGCCCGGGATACCGACGCATTCGAGGACGACATCCGCACCATAGCCGCCGGTGAGCTGGCGCACGGCTTCGAGGCGCGCCTTCGGGTCGCGTATCTCGTCGATGTCAATGACGTGATTGGCGCCGAAGCGTGTGGCCATTTCGAGCCGATGCTTTGGGCCGCCGATGACGATGACCTGCGCCGCACCCGCACTCTTCGCGCACGCCAGCGCCGCGATGCCAACCGGGCCGGCGCCCTGGACAACCACATTGTCGCGCCACGCGATGCCCGTGCGCTCGACCCCGTGGATCGCCGTGAGCAAACCGCAGCCGGCACCGATGACGGATTCAGTCGGGAGATCGTCGGGAAGTTTGAAGATGGTGGTTCGCGGGCGCAGGTAATGAAACTCCGCGTAGCCGCCCAATAGATGCGGCGGTTGATCACAACGGTAGCCGATGCCGTAGGCGCGCCGTTGCGGGCAACGGGTGGGCTGCTTCTTCTCCGCGCAATAGTAACACTGGCCGCAGGAGATGGCGGAGTTCCACGTTACGCGATCACCAATGCGCAGCGGCTGCCCAGTCCAGTCGAACTTCAGTCCTTCGCCCAGTTGCTCGATGCGTCCGACGGTTTCGTGGCCCATTATGACGGGCAACGTGATGGGAAGCTGGCCTTTCCATAGATGCACGTCGGTGCCGCAGATGCCGGCCATCTCGGTGCGCACGAGTGCCGCGCCCGGCTCGACGGGCGAAGGAATCGGGAGTTCGCGCAACTCAAGCGGCGCGTTGAACGCAGTGAGGACGGAGGCTTTGGACAAAGGCATAAAACTGATCGTGCGTCGTCCGCAATGTGCTGCCGGCGTCTCGCCGGCAGTTCCATTTGAAAAAGTCACAGCTTCCGGCGAGACGCCGGAAGCACATTAATCCTGCGCTTCGGCCTTCGGCTCGGGCAGCAACAAGCCGACGAGGAAGCCGATGACGGCGATGCACGTCGCCACGATGCCGGCAGCCTGCGCGACGTGCGCGGGCAGCAACGGCCCGGTGCCGGCGAGCATCGGCGCGACGAGGTTCGTCGTCACGAAGGCCATGCTGGTGCCGATCATGCGGCCGCCGACGTTGGTGGCGAAACTGCCGCCAGTGCCGCGCAAGTGAAGCGGAAACACCTTGGGGAGATACTCGCCGAAGTAGCTGAATTGCGCGACGGTCAGTAGTCCGCAGATGGCATACGCCCACAGGAACGTCTCGCCGCCCTGTTGGAAAAATACGAAGTAAGTCAGCGGGAGAACCATCAGCGCCGGCACCTGAAAGATTTTCAGCAACTTCACCCGGCTCATGCCGATGAAGAGGAACGCGGCGAGCAGGACCCGCCCCGTCAATCCGCCCATCTCCTGCCGGAACTGGACCTTGTCGGCCATTTCCTTCACGACATCGTTGATCGGCTTCTGCTTCACGAAGTTCTCCTTGATCTGCGCGATGAGTTCCTTGCGCGCCGGATCATCCTTGGGCAGGGCGTTGAGTTGCTTGTTCAGCGCTTCGCCCTGTTTGCGCAGCGGCGCGAGTTGGGCGGCCTGAGGCTTCAACTCCGGCAATCCCGGCGTCACGCGCGCGACCGTGACCTGCAACGCGCCGAAGGCGATGCCGTACGCACACGCGGAAAGAATGGCCGTCACGAGTGTCACGCGTCGGAGTTCCGGCGCGAACAGCGCGGCGAAACTCGGGCGTTTCAAAGTGCCCGCGGCGCGCTTGTCCTTCCACACCCTGGACTCGGGCACAAAGGGCAGCAGCAGCGCGATGGGAATGGCCGGCAGCAATCCGGTCATCAGCAGATAACGCCACGTGGCGGGATCAGTGGAACCCAGACCGAGCGGCAGGCCAATGTGCGGGAGGCTCTTCATGTTCGCGCTGACCCAGATGCTCATGATGGTGACGAGCACACCGCCAAGCGACGCGAATGCCTGTGTGATTCCGAGCCAACGCTCCTTTTGCTTCTTGTCTTCAAAAACCTCCGCGAGCCACGTGATCGCGGCGACGAACTCGACGCACACGCCGATGAACGTCGTGCTGCGGAAGAACACGAACATGCCAAGCGAGGTCGAGTAGGCGGCGAAGAAAGGGGAAAACGAATAGAGGAAAATGCTCAGCGCCATCACCGTCTTGCGCCCGAGCTTGTCCACGAGCCAGCCGCCGAGCAAGCCGAACACGCCGCCGCACAGCGCGGAGATCCAGAGCAACCGCCCGACCCAATCGGTGACGATGGGATTGTTCTGCGGAATCTTCAGCAGTTCCGCGATCGCCGGCGCGGCCACGAGCGGGGTCATCAGCAATTCGTAGGTGTCGAACAGAAAGCCGATGCTGGCGATGATGATGATGAGCCACGTCGTGACGGTGAACTTCTGGCCGGACCCGGAGGAGGCGTTCATGCGGGGTGGTTATGCCAGCCGCGCGGAGTGGGAGCAAGACTGAGGTAGGAGCCGACGTGAGGAGGCTCACTTAGAGCCTCGATTTGAAGTGAGCCTCCCAACCTCGGCTCCTACAGGATCTCGGTCGGCCGGTTCTGCATCGCCCACACGGCCTCGGCGTATTTCACGCCGCACGACGCGCCGCGGTAGCGGGCGAGGTTGGTTTTGGCCACTTGCGCGCCGTCGGGTTCGGCGAGTTCGCTGTATTCCTTTTGGCGCACGAAAGCCATGAGTTGCCCGAGCCATTCCATCGCGGAGAGCCACTCTGGCGTCACATCGACAAACGTGTTCGGCTCGAAACCGATCGTGTGACCGGGGCCGTTGTCGAAGAGATAAATCTGGCGCGGCACCTTCACCTTGTCGTCGCCGAGGATGGTGCCGGCCTGCTTCAACGCGACCTTGCTGATGGCCGAGGCGGCTTCGTGATCGGGATGACGGTCGTGGTGCCAGAGCATGAAGGCGATATCCGGCTGCACGTCAGCGACGACTTTCGCCACGGCGAGGTTCGTCTCCTCGGTCATGTGGAAACGCCCGGAAGCGTAATTGAGGAAGCGCATCTCGACGCCGAAATAGTGCGCGAGATCCGTGCTGACCTTGAGCAGTTCCTTCTCGCGGCCCTTCACGGGTGACCAGTTGGTGTAGTCGCCGATGATCGCGAGCACTACCACGCGGTATTCCTTGCGGATGGCTTGGAGCAAAATGCCGGGGATGCCGAACATGCAGTCGTCGTAATGCGCGCCGATGGCGAGAAGAGTCTTGGGCATGGCGCGATACTACGCGGACTCACCACGCGGAGCCAACTCGGAAGAAACGCGTGCCGGCTGCACTGGCCTCGGAACCGCGGCAACGCATTCGATCTCGAACTTCAATGTCGGCGGGAGACAGTTCGTGATCGTGGTGCGCGCGGGGAACGGGGCCTTGAAGTATTCGCGGTAGAGCTGGTTGTAGAGCGGCACGTCCGCGGCGTCGCGCACATAGTTGCGCGTCTGGACCACGTGCTCCAAGCCGCAGCCGGCCGCGCGCAGCACCTTCGCCATGTTTTCGACCGAGCGCCGGAATTCGCCCTCAAACGTGTCACTGACGATCTGGCCGTTGGCATCCACCGATGCCTGGCCGGAGACAAACACGAGGTCGCCCACGCGGACGCACGGGCTAAAAGGTAGATCTGAAGTCGGCATGTCGGGGTCTTGCGGATAGGAGACGAGCGGATTCATCCGCCGCTGATACAACGGGGGCGC
>DATDFH010000593.1:0-8176 GCA_036522715.1 Verrucomicrobiia bacterium | reverse complement strand
GTGCGCGCCAGCGCCCGCCGGCGTTGCGCGAAGGCGACGCGACCGCGCCGCCCGAGCGACTGCTCCAGGCGATCTGGTTTCATCAACGCCTCCGCCGCGAGCAGCTCCGTGGCGCCGACGGCCACGCGCTGCGCGTGTTGCATCCGGGTTTCTGGAACCGCGAGGCCGGGCCGGATTTTCGCGGCGCGGTGGTGCAGTTCGACGGCGAGGCTGCACGAAGCGGTGACGTGGAAATAGACGTGGCCACCGCCGGCTGGCACGGGCACGGGCACGATCGCAACCCGGCGTTTGCGAATGTCATCCTGCACGTCGTGTGGGAGCGCGCCGCCGGACCAGCCACGCAGCCGACGCTCGAACTGCGCGGTGTTCTCGATTCGCCGCTCGCTGAGTTGAACGACTGGCTCGGTGGCGAGCACTCCGCGGATTTGCCGGCGGATTTGCGCGGGCGTTGCAGCGCGCCGTTGCGCGATCTGGCGGAACCGGCGTTCAGCGAACTGCTGCTCCAGGCGGCGCGCGTGCGCTTGCAGGCCAAGGCCGCGACGTTCACGGCGCGCGCGCGGGAGAGTGGGTGGGAACAGGCGTTGTGGGAGGGACTCTTCGCCGCGCTCGGCTACAAGCACAACGTGTGGCCGTTCCGCCGCCTCGCGGAGTTGCTGCCGACGTTCCGGCGCAGCGATTCGCCGCTCACATGGCAGGCGCGGCTCTTCGCGCTCGGCGGGTTGTTGCCGGTCGAGTTGCCGCATCGCGCAAGCGGCAGCGACGATTACGTGAAGCGTCTGTGGGATTTGTGGTGGCGCGAGCGGGATGAGTGGCGCGAACTCGTTCTCCCGCGCTCACTCTGGCGCTTCCACGGACTACGCCCGGCGAACCAGCCGCAACGCCGCCTCGCGCTCGCCGCTTACTGGAGGGCCGCCGGCGATCTGCCTGCCCGACTCGAACGCTGGCTCAACGCCGACGAACCGACGAAAAAGAGACCTGCCGCGCTGTTGAAGCTTCTGCAGGTTGAGCGCGATGAATTCTGGTCGTGGCACGCGACGCTGAACTCGCCGCGCGTTTCGAAACCGCAGGCCTTGCTCGGCGCACCGCGCGCGAGCGATCTGGCAATCAACGTCCTGCTCCCGTGGTTCTGGGCGCGGGCCGCCGCCGGTCGCAGCGCGGCGATGCAGCGTCGTGTCGAGGAGGTTTATTTCGCGTGGCCCGCCTCCGAGGACAACGCGGTGCTCAAGCTTGCGCGCCAGCGACTGCTCGGTGCGCGACCGGCGCAGAAGCTCGCCACCGCCGCCGCGCAACAGGGTCTGCTCCAGATCGTGCGCGATTTCTGCGAACGCTCGAACGCGTTGTGCGAGCAGTGCCAGTTCCCCGATCTCGTACGGCAGTTCCGCTCGGAGTGACTCCCGGTCTTTTCATACTCAATCTCTTACTCCTACTCTTACTCTTTCCCGCACTTCATCCCAGTAAGCGAGTAGGAGTAGGAGAATGAGTAAGAAGTTGACGACGTTGCCGTCGTTTCTCTCGGCACTTGTTTAACCGCACGCCTTCCGGCATGGTTCGCTGCCGGCACCCGGACGCGCGAGTGGCGAAATGGCAGACGCGCCAGACTTAGGATCTGGTCCCGCAAGGGGTGGAGGTTCGAGTCCTCTCTCGCGCACCACTGGACAATCGAGCGGCACGAGAGCCGCCCGCGCGCTTACTTCGCTTCCGCCTTCTTCGTCACCCAGTCGAACGTGATCTTCACCTCGTCTCCGGTTTTGATGAGGCCGAGGCCGACGGCGGGGGCAGGGGGCTTGATGCCGTGATCGGTCATCTTCAGCGGCGTCGCGCCATGAATCTTCAGCTTGTTGCCGTCACGCGTAATGGTCACAGGCATCGCGAGCGGCTTGGTGACGCCGGAGACGGTGATCTCGCCCTTGCTCTCGAACTGCATCGGATCGGCGGCGCTCCTGGGCGCGTCCTTGAGCATCAACTCGGTGAGCTTGTAGGTGATCTTCGGATTCTGCTCGGCTTTCATCGCATCCTGCATGACGGCGTCCATGGCGCTCTTGCCGCTCTTGAGCGAGCGGACGAGGAGCGTCGTTTCAACTTTCGCGCCGCTCACTTTGCCGGGCTTGGGCGCCGCATCGAACGCAGCGTCCCATTCGAGCGAGCCACCGATGAGCGCGCTTTCAATGGTCCAATCGTGGATGGTCGAGGTGCCGGCCATCGTGAGCTTGCTGCCGGGCGAGGCCTGGTACTTGACGGTCTGCGCGAGGGCGAAGGTCGCGCTGAAGACGAGGGCGGTGAAGAGCGAGGCGAGGCGTTTCATGGAGAACGTTATGAGTAACGAGTAATGCGTAATAATCGGTCGGCGGCGATCAGACGGCATAGTCGACTGCGGTGAGGGTGACTTTCTTGGCGCCGCTGATCGCTTCGTTCGCCTTGATGGCGAGCACGGCGGCTTCGTAACCATCCTGCGCGGTGGCGGCGGACTTTTTGTTCTTCTGCATGTCCTTGAGGTAATCGAGCAGCGCGGCGGCGTCGGCATTCGCACCGAAGCTCGCGGTGAAATCCTCGACCGCGGCGTGGTGCAGGTCGGTGTTGGTGACGAACGCATCGAGCGCGTAGTAGAGCGGCGTGAAGCCCGCGGCAGCGGGGTCCTCGGGATTCGCCCCCTGCGCGGCGGCCTTCGACGCGTTGGCGACGAGCGCAATGCCCTCCTGCTTGTAGAACTCGTCCTTGCGCGCGTAAATCTCCCAGCCGAGCAGCGGCGCGTCGGCTTCCTTGAACATCCACGCCTTGAAATCGCGCACGAGGATCGCCGCGTCGGAGCCGGTGTAAACTTCGTGGTTCGTGTCGAACGAATTCAACAGCGTGCCGTCGTAGGCGAGCGTCACGCCGCTGGGAAACTCGAAGAGCGCGCGCACGGTGTCGGGCACGTCGCGGCCGTCCTTCCAATGGCGCGTCGTGCCGAAGCCGGTCACAGCGGCGGGGCGTTCGTTGAGGAACCAGCACGCGGCATCGATGGGATGCACGCCGAGTTCGCCGACGAGGCCGAGCGAGGTTTTTTTGGAGAGGCGCCAGTTGATTTCCTTCTCGCGCTCGGGATTGGGCGAGGTGCGGCGCCAGCTCTGTTTCATGTTCGTCTGCACGCGCACAAACGCCGTGGTGCCCATCGCTCCGCTGCGGATGAAGGGCAGGAGAAATTTCCGCTGCGCATCGGCGCGCTCCTGGAGGCCGGCCTGAAAATAAATCTTCGGATTCGCCGTGGCGGCCTTCGCGATGGCCTTCGCATCCTCGACCGTGTTGGCGAAGGGCGCCTCGCAATAGACGTGTTTGCCCGCGGCCAGCGCATCGAGGACGATCTGTTTGTGCTGGTGCGTGGGCGTGGCGATGATGACGCCCTTCACGTCCTTGTCGGCGAGGAGTTGCTTGTAATCGAGATAGGTCTTCGCCTTGGGCGCATGCTCCTTCGCGCGGTTCAAGAAGGCCTGGTAGTGATCGCAAATGCCGACGACCGGTGCGTTGGGCAGGCGGGCGAGCGTCTGGAGAATGTCCCGCCCGTGCTGGCCGACGCCGATGACGCCGCAATTGACCGGCGGCGAGGTGGTCTTGTATTTCGTCGGGCCTTCCTCCTTCTTCTCCTGCGCGATGAGCGGGATGCCGCCCATCATCGCCATGAGCGTGGCGACGGAACCGCCCCGGAGAAACTCGCGGCGGTTGAGGTCCAACTGCGCCGCCACATCGGGTTGATCATTCATAAGCGAAAGCGCCGCGTCACGCGGCCGATTGAGCGGCGGCAAAAATCAGCGCCGCGCGCGATCAAGTCAAGGAAGCGTTCGCTCTCGGCGACCCTGCTCCCTTCGCGCAAAACCGTGGTCCCTGTTTCCGAAACCGTGCTCCCTTTTCCTGAAGCGGTGGTTCCTTTCCGAAAATCCGTGGCTCCATTCGGCAAAACCGTGCTTCCTTTTCCTCAGCCTGTGGTTCCTTTTCCCAAAACGGTGCTCTCTTTTTGGAAAACCGTGGTCCTTCTTCCCTGACCGGTGCTCCTTTTCAACGAAACCGTGGTTCCTTTTCCCGAAACCGTGCTCCTTTTTTGAAAAAGGAAGCACGGTTTCCTGAAAACGGAGCACCGATTCGCCGAATCGGAGCATGGAACCGGGCTTCGGGCGGCGGAAGAATCGTCCCAAGACAATGTCTTTAAGCCACTTAAGCCTGATTTGCTCCAGACGGACCTCGGTTGGTCAAAACGGGACAGGTTTCGCGCATCGCCGAGGGCGAGGGGCAAGTCGGGAAAAGCAAAAAGCCCCGGTCTCTCCACCAGGGCTTGCCTCAAGGAGGCAGTTGCACTGACTAAACTCAGCTGCGGGCCAGGCGCCGGCGCCACGCGAGGGTGGCAATGGCGACTCCGCCCAGCGCCGCTAGGGACGCGGTCGAGGGCTCCGGAATGACAATCACGAATGCTTCCTGGTCGCCGAGGGGATTATAGCCGGTGCCGACGATGGTCAGGCCATCGGCGGAGACGCCGGTGGCGTCGGTGAGTTGCCAGCCCGCGACGTTGGTCAGGCCCATGCCGAGGGCAAGGTCCTTGAGATTGCGCATGCCGTTGGTGGAATCCCAGATGAACGCCTCCGTGCCGTTTTCGGTGTCGCCAGAGCCGACGATGACCGAGCCGTCGGCATTGGCGGCGTTGGCACTGCTGAAGAAAGCGCCGCCGGGCAGATCGCCCAAGCCAACCATGCCGCCGGCTTGAGTCCAGCGAAACGCCTCATAACCCGAGCCCGCCGCCGCCGAGTAGCTGTAGCCCACCGCCACTGTGCCGTCGGCGCTGATGCCCTGCGCGGAACTTTGGTGGACGTTGGTGCCGGGCAAAACGCCGAGCGCGATCATCCCGCCGACGGGCGTCCACATGAATCCTTCCTGATGAGTGACGCCGGAGGCCACGCTGGTGTAGCCGACCACAGCGTTGCCATCGGCGCTGGAGGCGTAGGCGAGACTGAAGTTGCCGCCGCCCAGGTTGCCCAAGCTGGACATGACGCCGTTGCTCCAGCGGAAAGCCTGTTCATCGCCGCCGATCGGCGAGGAATAGCCGACGACGACCGAGCCGTCGGAGTTGGCGCCGAAAGCCGTGCTTTCGCCGTGGCCGGGCAGGAAGCCGAGGCCGGTCATGCCGCCGCCAGAAGTCCAGCGGAACGCTTCGAAGCTGCTCGTGTTTCTGCCTTCGCCAACCACCACCGTGCCGGAGGAATTGACGCCGTAGGCGGCGCTGTGCGAGAGGCCGCCAGGAAGATAGCCGAGGCCGGTCAACCCGCCGCCGCTCGTCCAGGTGAAGGCTTGCAGTCCCGAGGCCGTGTTGCCCCAGCCGATGACCGCCGAGCCGCTGGGCGTGAGCGAGCAGCCGACGCTGTTGAACGCTCCACCCGAAAAATCGCCGAGCGAAGTAAAGGACTGCGCGCCGGCGGTCGATGTGAGTGCGGCGGTCACCAAGGCCGCCCAGAGCACCCGGGCATTGGGGTTCGCGAAACGCGGACCGCGCACATTTGAGTTCTGCTTCGCCACTTTCATGTTGTGTTTTTTCGTTGGCTTCGCGTCGCCACTGACACGGGTTTCGCGGAGCGGTAGTTTCGTTCAACAGGCATTTAGCACTGCCTGTGCCGGGCCGTTTCATGGATTGCGATTCGGGGGTGAATTCCAGCGCGCAAGGACGGTGTTAAACACCTTGAATCACGGCATTTGAGCAAGGTTGACGGATGGCCTAAAACCCCGCCTCAATTGTGGGAATAGGCGCGATTCACGCGGGATCTTGGCTGTCCGAAAGTTCATCCAACCGAGGACACATGCGCTGAAACTGGACACGTTCCTCGCGCCGACAAACGGCCGTCGGTTGGCGGTGCCGGAGCGTTTCAGTCAAGCGACGATGGCACCGACGGTGCGCAGTTGTCGGCACATGGCGGAATGAAACCTTGCCTGTCCGCGGGTTCATTTTAATATGCGCGACAGGCTGGCGCGGCGCGGATTCGCCGGGCCGGGTGTTCGCATGATCCGTTCGTTCGCTTTCACGACGCAGGGCCGGCTGCACAGCAACGACATCGAGAGCTTTCTGATGCCGACCCTGCTGGCGGACACGAATTTATTTCTCTGGCTGGATTTGGAGAACCCGTCGCCCGAGGAGACGAAGATGGTGCTGGAGGACATTTTTCACTTTCACCCGCTGAGCATCGAAGACTGCGTGAAGGCCAGCCCGTCGCCCAAGGTCGAGGAGTATACGCCCAAGGAAGGCGATCTCTTCGCGCCTTATCTCTTCATGGTCATTCACGCCGTGGATTACCACCGCAAGGACGCGATGTTCGGGACGAGCGAGTTGAATTTCTTCCTCGGGAAAAACTTCCTCGTCACCTACCACGAACGGCCGCTCAAAAGCGTGACGATTGTCGAAGAGCGGGCAATCAAGGGCACGATGCATATCGCGCGCGCCCCCGACCGGATGGCGCACAACCTCCTCGATGCGATCGTGGAGAACTACAAGCCGGCGCTCGAGGAACTCTCGCTGGAGATCGGCGAACTCGAAGAGTTGGTGCTCAAACATCCCGGCAAGGAAACACTCAACAAAATCATCCTCATCAAGAAGGAAGTGCTCCACCTGCGGCAGATCATCGGTCCGCAGCGCGAAGTGCTGGCGCGTTTTGCCCGCGGCGAGTTCAAACTGATCCGCGCGCACTTGGTGCCGTATTATCGGGACGTTTACGACCGGCTCTACCACATCTTCGAGCTGGCGCAGAACTACACCGATTCGCTCACAGGCATTTTGCAGGTCTATTTGAACATGTCCTCGAACCAGACCGGCGAAGTGGTCAAGCTGCTGACGCTGATCACCGTAGTCACCACGCCGTTGATGATCGTCGGGACGTGGTACGGCATGAACTTCCACGACATGCCCGAGCTGCAGTGGAAACACGGCTACTGGGCCGCCGTTGCGCTGATGCTCGTCTCCACCGGCGTGACCTATTGGTATTTCAAGAAGAAGGAGTGGTTCTGATGAGTGCGGAATGCGGAATGCGGAGTGCGGAGCGGGGCCGTCGTCAACGCGGCTCCCAAGGCATCTTCATTCCGCATTCCGCACTCCGCATTCCGAATTTCTAAATGCCCGCCCCCAAATCCAGCTTCCTCGACAAGGTTCTCGGCCGCATCGGCCGGCTGGACGCGGCGGGTTTGCAGACCGTCGTCCAGCGGCTGGCGCGCGAGCGCAATTTCCTCGAAACGCTTTTCAACACCATCGAGGACGGCGTCCTGGTCGTCGATGAAGACGGGCGCGTGCTTTATTTCAATCAAGCCGTCGCGCGCCTGCTCGGTGTGAAACCCGAAATCGAAGAGGGCCAGAAGATTACCGACCTGCTGCCCGAACTCGACTGGAAGCGCCTCGCCTCGCTCGACACGGCCGGCGGCCGGCGCGTGTTGCGGCAGGAGTTTGAAATCCAGTATCCGCGCCCGCGCTTTCTGCGCCTCTACGCTGCGCCGCTGGACGGCATGGCGACCGGCAGCTCGGGAGTGGCGTTGATCCTCAACGACGCCACGGAGGCGAGGAAGAAAACCTTCGAGGCCATCGAGAGCGAGCGTATCCAGGCGCTCACGCTGCTGGCCGCGAGCGTCGCTCACGAGATCGGCAATCCACTCAACGCACTGCACATCCACCTGCAACTCATCGAACGCGATCTGCGAAAACTTTCCGCCGTCGAGGCACCGCCCGCGGGCGCGCGCAATGGCGCGGCGCGTTCCCGCGCGGCCCGGAGTTCTTCAGGTGAAACCGCCGAGGTCGCGGAAAAACTACAGGGCTACCTCGAAGTTGCGAAAGGCGAAATCACGCGGCTGGACTACATCATCACGCAGTTTCTCCAGGCCATCCGGCCCAGCCCGCCGCAGTTGCAACCCGCGTCATTGAACGACGTGTTGCGCGACACGGTCAACTTGCTGCGTCCCGAACTGGAAAACCGCGGCCTGACCCTGCGCGAAAAACTCGCGCGCACCCTGCCGAAGGTGCCGATGGACGCGGCGCAAATGAAGCAGGTGCTCGTGAATCTGGTGAAGAACGCCATGCAGGCGATGTCCACCGGCGGCGTCCTCGGCCTCCAGACCGGCGAGGGCGGCGATGGCGTTTGGGTGAGCATCGCCGACACCGGCGGCGGCATTCCGCCCGAACAACTCAACC
>DATDFH010000592.1:0-10896 GCA_036522715.1 Verrucomicrobiia bacterium | reverse complement strand
CTTCTTGATGCGGTAGCCGTCGTCACTCTTGGCGAAGAAGCGCGCCAGCCGCTGCGGCCGCACGTCGCGGACGATGCCCTCGGGATACGAACCGGCGCGGGCGGTTTCGATGGCCTCGCTGTCGAGGTCCGTCGCGAAAATCTGCACGGCGAACTGTCGCTTGAGCTGGCCCATGCATTCCTGGAGCACCATCGCGATCGTGTAGGCTTCCTCGCCCGTCGAGCAGCCCGGCACCCACACGCGCACCGGCGCGTCGTCCGTGCGCGCGGCGAACAGCTTGGGCACGGCGGTCTTGGCGAGGGCGTTGAAAGCTTCCGGGTCGCGGAAGAAATTGGTCACGCCGATGAGCAGCTCCTTGAAGAGGAGGTCCAGCTCGTGGGGATTTTCGTGGAGCAGCCGAAGGTAATGCTGCGGGTCCTTGAGCTGATGGACGTTGATCCGCCGCTCGATGCGCCGCCGGATGGTGTTGGGCTTGTAGGCCGAGAAATCGTGCCCGGTGCGCGCGCGCAGCAGGACGATGATTTTCTGCATCGGCTCGGAAAGCCTGGCCTCGCCCGGCGCGTCGGGTTCCTCCTCGGCGAGATAAGGTCCGCGGGCGTAGGCGACCAGGCGCTGCGGGATGGCGTCCACCGGCAGGATGTAATCCATCAGCCCGGTGGCGATGGCGCTGTCGGGCATACCGGAGTATTTCGCGGACACCGGCTCCTGCGCCATGGTCATGCCGGCCGCGCCTTTGATTGCCTTGAGGCCGAGCGTCCCGTCGGTTCCCGTGCCCGAGAGGACGACGCCAATGGCCTTCTCCTTCTGGTCCTCGGCGAGCGAGCGGAAGAAATAATCGATGGGCAACCGCAGCGGCCCGGTCTCGTCCGGCTCCATCATGTGCAACGCGCCGTCGAGGATCGCGAGGTAACCTTCCGGCTGTGACATGTACACGCAGTTCGGCTCGACGGTCATGCCATCCTCGGCCACGCGCACGCGCATCCGCGTGCATTTGCCCAGCAGCTCTGGCAGCAAACTCGTGTGGCCCGGGTGCTGGTGCGTGACGACGACGAACGCGATGCCGCAATCGGCGGGCACGTGGGCGAAGAATTTCTCCAGCGCCTCCAGGCCGCCGGCGGACGCGCCCAGCCCGACGATCGGAAAGGGTCTGGGCACCACCCGTGGCCGCGGGACGACGGCGGGGACGACCGGCGGCTTCGTGCGAAGGCGGGCGCGGGATTTTTTCCTTGGAATGGATTTTCCAGTGCTGGAGGGCTTTTTGATTCTCGCCATACCGCGCCTTGCGTCAGGAAACTTGCAGCGTCAGGTCAAGTTCATCGTAGCAGATTGGCCGCGAATGCAAAGTGATTTGCAGACGGCAGTCGTTCGGCCGATGCGCACCGGAACAAACTTCGCAGTTGAATCCTCCGCGCTGCGCCCCTTAATTCCACCGTTCGCATTGAATCGTATCCAAAGTGAAACCAACTGATCTGCGGGGCATCCTGCAATACATCCCGCGCTTCCGCGAGAAGACCTTCATCATCAGCGTCGATGGCGCGGTGGTGACGGACGAGAACTTCGCCAACATCCTTCTCGATGTGGCGGTGCTCCGCTCGCTCAACATCCGCGTGGTGCTCGCCCACGGCGCCGCCGCGCAGATCAGGCTCCTCGCCGAGGAACAGAGCCTCAAGCCCTCGAATCTCGACGGCACCGGCATCACCGACGCCGAGACACTCAAGCTCGCCCTGACCGCGGCGAACCGGCTCACGCACGAAATCCTCGAGGGCCTCTCCGCGAACGATCTTCGCGCCGTCTCCACCAACGCGATCATCGCGCATCCGATGGGCATCATCGGCGGCGTGGATCATCTGTTCACCGGCCGGGTCGAGCGCGTGGATGTCGAGTTCCTCAATTCGCTGCTCGCGCAGGGCATCGTGCCGGTGGTGCCGCCGCTCGGCTTCGACGGCGACGGGCGGACGTATCGCGTGAACTCGGACGCGGTGGCGCTTGCGTTGGGCGAATCGCTCAAGGCGACCAAGATCATTTACATCACCACCGAGGATGGATTGATCTGCAACGGCAAGTTGATCCGGCAATTGCTCGTGGCGGAACTGGAGCAGTTGATTGCGAAGAACAAGTGCGACTTCGCACCGCCGTCGCTCTCGAAGGCCACGCACGCCGCCGCCGCGTGCCGCGCGGGCGTCCAGCGCGTTCACATCATCAACGGGCGCGTCGATGAGGGATTGCTGGCCGAGGTGTTTTCAAACGAGGGGATTGGCACGTTGATCTACGCGAACGAGTACCAGGCGATCCGCCGCGCGATGAAGAAGGACGTACGGAGCATTCTCATGCTGATCAAGATGGGCATCGCGACGGATGAACTTGCCAAGCGCACGCGCGCGAGCATCGAGAAGCAGCTCGCGGACTATTACATCTTCGAGATCGACAAGAACCCGGTGGGCTGCGTGGCGTTGCACCAATATCCCGACCAGAACAAGGGCGAGCTGGCGTGTCTTTACGTGCGGCCGTCGCATGAGAATCAGGGCATCGGGCGCAAGCTCATCCAGTTCGTCGAGGCCAAGGCGCGCGAGCACGGCTTGGACGAATTGCTCGTGCTCTCGACGCAGGCGTTCACTTACTTCCAGTCGAAGGGCGGCTTCGGCGAAGGCACGCCCGAGGATTTGCCGCCGGCGCGGCGCGAGAAGTACGAGCAGAGCGGGCGCAAGTCGAAGGTGCTGGTCAAGTCGCTCAAGGGGCAGGCGCAATTGCAGCCGGCATGACGCGCCGATTGCCCGAAAAGTTTTTCCGCGCGTGCCATCGCGCCGGCCTCAAGCCGACGCGGTTTGTGTTGTGGGTGAGCGTGCGCGAGCAGCGGGTGACGCTGTTTGTGCGTGATCGTTCCCCTCATACTCTTACTCTTACTCTCCGTGATGCGGGGAAGAGTAGGAGTAAGAGAAAGAGTATGAAGGGGCGCACACATGTGGCGACTCGCACGTTCATCGCCTCGACCTCACGCTTCGGCACCGGACAACTTGCGGACTCCAATCGCACACCGCTCGGACTGCATCGGGTCGCGCGGAAGGTCGGCGCGGGTTGGCCCGTGGGCACGGTGTTCGAGAGTCGCGCCGCCATCGGACTGACGTGGGCTGGCTGGCCGGACGCGGCGATTGCGCACCGCATCTTGTGGCTCGAAGGGCTGGAACCCGGTTTCAATCGCGGCGGCAGCGTGGACACCTTCGCGCGCTACATCTACATCCACGGAGTCGGGGATGAACTCACGCTCGGACAGCCTGCTTCGCGTGGCTGCATTCATCTCGCCGCGAGCGATCTGTTACCCCTCTACGAACGGGTCTCGGAGGGAACGCTCGTGTGGATCAGCGAAGATTGATTTGACGCGCGCGGCCTGAACCGCGACAACCTCCCCGCATGTTCGCCCGCATCGGCCACCTGTTGCTCGCGCTCGCGCTCCTCGGCGCGACCGGCGGCCACTGGGCCGTGCTGCAATCCGTCGCGTGGACAACGATGATTGCCGAGAAAGCGCGCTCAGCCCCGCTCACCGACGCGGTGACGCGCACCTTGAGCGGAAGTGAACCGTGCCAGCTCTGCAAGCAAATTGCCGCCGGCAAACAAACGGAAAAGAAAACCAACCTGCCGCTGCAACTCGCCAAACTCGAGTTCGTTCTCTCCGCCGCCAAGGCCCGCATCTTCCCTCCGGCGCTGCCAAATGAACCCGTCTTCGAGCCAGCCTTGTTCGTCGGGCGCACAGACGCGCCACCCATTCCCCCACCCCGCCTCACGGCGGCTTGATCCCCTGCTCCGTTGATCGCCGGGCGCGTGTGCGTCTGGCGTGGTTCCCAGTTCCTTAACCTGAGTTGCGCCGTGGTGCGCGGCTCGAATTTTTCCAATTGAATGAAAGCTTTGAAATTTATTCTGCCTGCAACCCTCCTCGCCGCCGGCGCCGTGCCGGCCTGCGACCTCTGCAACGTTTACAGCGCGCTTGAAGCGCACGGCGAATCCTCCAAGGGCTGGCACGTCAGTCTCGCCGAACAGTTCACGCACTTCGGCACGATCCAGGAGGACTCCCTGCGAATGCCCAACACCGCCGGCCAGTACCTGAACAGCTCCGTCACGCAGATCGTGCCGGGCTACAATGTGAACGACTGGTTCGGCGTGCAGGTGAACGTGCCGTTCATCCACCGCTGGTTCCGGCGCACCGAGGATCTGAGCATCGACCAGGGCAGCGAGACTGGCATCGGCGACCTCTCCCTCGTGGGCCACGTGCGACTGGTCAATCTTCAGAACAAGAACACGACTTTTGTCTGGCACGTGCTGGGCGGCGTCAAACTGCCGACCGGCGACTCGCGCCGGGTCGCCGAGGAACTCAACGAAACGCCGCCGCCGCCCGGCGCCATCGAGAGCGGCATTCACGGGCACGACCTGGCACTCGGTTCAGGCTCCGTCGATGGGATCATCGGGACCGCCGTGTTCAGCCGCTGGCATCGCGTGTTCCTCAGCGCCAACGTCCAGTATGCCGCACGGACAAAGGGCGATTTTGATTATCAATACGCCGACGACCTCACATGGTCGGGAGGGCCAGGCGTGTTTCTCGCCTTGGAGGAAAACTACACCATCAGCCTCGAAGCCATCGTCTGCGGCGAGACGAAGGGCCTCGACACATTTATGGGGATGACGGCCGACGACACCGGGATCACGGCCGTGTACGTCGGGCCGCAGATTCGATTCACGTGGAAGGACCAACTGAGCGCGGAGATCGGCATCGATCTGCCAGTGAACATCGCCAACACCTCGCTGCAATCCGTGCCGGACTATCGCATCCGGGGCGCCCTCTCGTTCCGGTTTTAGGCGCGGCGCTCTTTCTGGGTCAAGGCGGGCCGCCCGACGGAATTCCCGCTTTCCTCCGCACCGCTTTCGCGTACTTTGCCCCCGTGGATTTGACAGAACGAATGACGCGACTGGCTCAACAGGCCAAGGCCGCGTCGCGCGAACTCGGCCGGCTCACTACGGCGGAGAAAAACGCCGCGCTGCTGGCAATGGCCGACGCGCTGGAGCGCAACGTGCCCGCCATCATCGACGCCAACGCGGAGGACATGGAAGCCGGTGCGAAGGCGCATCTCGCCAGCGCGATGCTCGACCGGCTCCGGCTGGACGAGAAGCGCGTCGCAGCGATGGCCAAGGGACTGCGCGACGTGGCCACGTTGCCCGATCCGGTTGGCCGTGTGCTCGACGAGCGCGTGCGGCCCAACGGTCTGAAACTGCAAAAGGTCGCCGTCCCGATCGGCGTCGTGGTGATCATCTACGAGTCGCGCCCGAATGTGACCGCCGACGCCGCAAGCCTCTGCTTCAAGACCGGCAACGCCACGATCCTTCGCGGCGGCAAGGAGGCGCTCAACTCCAACCAGATCATCGCCCGCCTCATGGTCGAGGCCGGGCGCGCAACGCTGCCGCATTTTCCCGAGCACGCCATTCAGGTTGTTCCGACCAGCGACCGTGAGGCGATCCCCGCGCTGCTTTCGCTCACACAGTATGTTGATTTGTGCATGCCCCGCGGCGGCGAGGGCCTCATCCGTGCCGTGACCGAGTGCAGCAAGGTGCCGGTGATCAAGCATTACAAGGGCGTCTGCCACGTCTTCGTTGATCGCGATGCCGACCTCGCGATGGCCGAGGAGATTGTTTTCAACGCCAAGTGCCAGCGCCCCGCCGTTTGCAACGCCGCCGAGACGCTGCTGGTGGACCGGCCAGTCGCGGAATCCTTTCTTCCCCAGATAGCCACGCGCCTTGCCGCGAAACATGTCGAACTCCGCTCCGACGACGCGACGCGTTCGATCCTTGACTCAAAACCCGGAACGCCAAACTCGAAACTCCGCGCCGCGGTGGAGCAGGACTGGTTCACCGAGTACAACGACTACATCCTCAACGTCCGCGTCGTGGATGGAGTGCAGGCCGCCATCGACCACATCAACTATTACGGCTCCGCGCACTCCGACAGCATCGTCACCGCGAACGAAGCGCGCGCGAAGCAATTCCTTGCCGATGTGGATTCGGCGGCGGTCTATTGGAACGCCTCGACACGCTTCACCGACGGCGGCGAGTTCGGCATGGGCGCCGAGATCGGCATCAGCACCGACAAGGTCGGCGCGCGTGGTCCGATGGGACTCGAGGAGTTGACCACTTACAAGTGGCTTGGCTTCGGCACCGGGCAGGTGCGGACGTAACCTCACGTCTCGGTCAAGGATCACACTCCCGCCACGATGCTCACCGCAACCACATCGCCAGCCGAGCGGGCACAATCGGTCCGCGATGCGCTGCCCGCTGGCGGTCTTTTCGCCGGCCAGACGTGGCGCATCTCCCCTGCCCCTTTCGCCCTCGGCGAGAAGCTGGCGAAGGAACTCGATTCGCTCGGGCGCGTGCTGCTCCAGTTTTATCGCGCGGTCAACCTGCTCTATCGCCAGAGCGCCGCGGGCAAACAGCCGGCGTGGGCCGCGCAGTGGCTCGATCAGGGCAAGCCCGCCGAACTGATCGAGTTGCAGCGCGCGCCCGAATTGAAGAACGACCTGCCGCGTGTGATCCGGCCCGACATCCTGCTCACCGAGGACGGCTTCGCGATCACCGAACTGGACAGCGTGCCCGGCGGGATCGGTCTGACGGCGTGGTTGAACCAGACGTATGCCCTCGTCGGCGCAGAAGTGATCGGCGGCGCGACCGGAATGCTCGACGGTTTCGCGTCGATCTTCGGCGGAGCGCCGCGCATTCACCTCATCGTGTCCGAAGAGTCGGCGACCTACCGGCCCGAGATGGAATGGCTGGCGGGGCAAATTCGGAGTGCGGAATTCGGAGCGCGGAGTTCTGACTTCATAAAGTTCGACGAGGGCGACGCCGTGTATCGTTTCTTCGAGTTGTTCGACCTCGCAAATGTCCCGGCGGCAAAAGCGCTGTTCGCCGCCGCCGCTGAAAAGAAAATCAGGCTCACGCCACCACCCAAGCCGCTGTTTGAAGAGAAGATGCTTTTCGCGCTCTTGTGGAACCGCAATCTGCGCGAGTTCTGGCGGCGTGAATTGGGCGAGAGTTTTTTCCTCCGCCTGCTGAAGCATCTGCCCTACTCGTGGATCGTCGATCCCGCGCCGTTGCCGGCGCACGGCGCAATCCCCGAGCTGAACCTCACGGACTGGGAGCAGCTCAAACATCTCTCGCATCGCGAGCGCGAGTTGATCCTGAAAGTCTCCGGCTTCTCCGATCACGCTTGGGGCGCGCGCGGCGTGTATCTCGGCAGTGACCTCTCGCACGCCGATTGGGCCGCCGCCGTGGACTCGGCGCTCAAGAATTTCGAGCGCCATCCGCACGTGCTCCAGCGCTATCACAAGCCGCGCACCGTTGAGGCGCAGTGGTTCGATTTCGGCAAGGGCGAGCTGGTCCCGATGCACGGCCGCGTGCGGCTGTGTCCGTATTACTTCGTCGCCGGCGACGGCGCCGCCGCGCGCGCGACGCTCGGCGGAGTGCTCGCCACCATTGTTCCGGCGGACAAGAAGATCGTTCACGGCATGAAGGACGCGATCCTCGCGCCGTGCTCGGTTTGACGCGGAGCGCGGCCGTCCTCGGCCCCAGCCGTCCCGTTGCAGTAAAGCCTCCGGTTGATCTCACGCCCAACACGCTGCGGCTGAGCACGGCCGCGTTCCGGGCAAGGAAGACTTGATTCCATCTTGAGCGACTCGCACGCTTCCGTCGTGTCGCTGCTCGAATACAGCCTGCTCGCCCTCAGCTCGCTGTTCGTCATCATCGACCCGATCGCAACGGTACCTACGTTCCTGGCGATTACGCCGCATGATTCACCCCAGCAACGCATTCGCATGGCACGCACGGCATGCTCGGTCGCCGCGGGGTTGCTGCTCGTGTTCTCGTTCGCGGGCAACCTCGTCTTCCGCTTCCTCGGCATCACACTGGCGGCATTTCAACTGGCCGGGAGCATCATCCTCCTTTTTATCGCGCTGGACATGCTGCGCGCACAACGTTCGCGCGTGCAGGAGACGCAGGAGGAAACCGACGCCGGCAGCGCGAAGGAAGACATTGCAGTTACACCGCTCGCCGTGCCGCTGCTCGCCGGCCCGGGTGCAATCTCCACGGTCATCCTCCTCGCGAGTCGGGCGGGCGATGATCTACCAAAGCGTTTCGCGCTGGCCGGCTGCATCGTCATCACCTGCGTCGCTTCGCATCTCGTCTTCGCGCTCTCGGCGCGAGGCGCGCGGTGGCTCAGTCCGATTGCATTGCGGATCACCACGCGCATCATGGGATTGTTGCTCGCGGCCATCGCGATGCAGTTTCTCCTGAACGCACTGGCGGGGGTTGGTTTGATCAAGCCTTGAAAGATTGGAGCGGGTGAAGGGAATCGAACCCTCGTGACGATCAAGCACCCCGTGTCTGCCTAATTTCCTAGGAAAACGCGACACCGATAACACGCTTGACATGCCTGACGTTATGCCTAAGCATTATGCCGTGTCAAGCCTCCATCGCCAAAAAGGAAAACCGTTCTGGTATTGCGCCTACACCGATCAAGAAGGGCGTCGGCATTTCAAGTCCACGAAGGCCACGAGCCGACGCGATGCGGAGCGCGTCTGCAATGCGATTCAGCGCAGCGTGGACAAGGCCAGAGTCGGAAAACTGACTGAGCACAACGCGCGCAAGGTGATCGAGGACACCGTGACGGAGATCATCGAGGCCGGCGGCGGCACGTTGCAGCGGTTCACGGTTCGCGAGTATTTTGAAAAGTGGCGCGACGCGCACGCCATGAAAGAGAGCACCCGCGTCCGTTACACCGGCGTCATTGCCGCGTTCCTTCGCTACCTCGGACCCGCGGCCAAGAATTCCCTTCCATCGCTTCAAACGAAGGACATCGAGGCGTTCATTGCTCACATGTCTGGCAAGGTGGCGTCCGGCACGGTGAAGCAATACCTGAAGGTGATCCGCGCGGCGCTGAACCAAGCCGCGCGCACGCGCCTGATTGACTTCAACCCGGCGGCGCCGGTCGAGAATCCGCACGCTGGCGACCGGCACAAGCGGCGGGCATTCAAGCTGGACGAACTGCGAAAGCTGCTGGCGGTGGCGTCCGACGAATGGCGGACGATGACCCTTGTCGGACTCTACACCGGCCTTCGCATGGGCGATTGTGCGGCTCTGACCTGGGCGAACGTGGACATGCAGAACCGGGAACTCACGCTTGAGGAACAAAAGACCGACAGCACGCACAACCTGCCGGTGGCGAAACCGCTCCTACGTCACCTCGAAAGCCTGCCGGCCAGCGACGATCCGCGGGCGCCGCTCTGTCCGTCCCTATTCAATCTCTCGACGAGCGCGCTATCGAATCAGTTCTACGAACTCATGGCGTCGGCCGGCTTGGTGAAGTCGCGGGGCACGCACTCGGCGAAAAAGCGCGGGCGCGGGATGCGCCGTGAGCAGTCGGTTGTGACGTTCCACTGTCTGAGGCACACGGCCACGAGCTTGTTGAAAAATGCTGGCGTGTCCGACGTGGTGGCGCGCGACATCATCGGCCACGAGTCGGAATCCATTTCGAGGAGCTACACGCACATTGAACACGCGACCAAATTGGCCGCGGTGGACAAGCTGCCGGACGTGCTACCATGAACAGCCGGCCAGACCTTCACGCTCTGATCGAATCCAAGCTGCGCGAGTGTGGCGGGAAAAAATCAGACCGCTTCATCGCCGCGCTGTGCAAATGCTCACCTCCTACCGTCGCGAAGGTGCGGCGCAAAATGGGAGCGGAGTTCGATCCTGTTTCAAGAATGGGCCGTGACGGTAGAACGCGAAGCGACCAGTGCAAGAAGGAGGCGGATTTTTCCGCCGCGGCAGATCGTTTCGGCGGCGCCTGCCGGCGTCTGTTCTACCGGATTGAAAAAGGACAGAGCACCGTCACGTTCGACGAGTTCAAGCACTACGCCAGACCCGCCAGTTACGGACTCAAGATCATCATGGACCTGCTCAAGGGCAAAAGCGCCGGTTGACACGCGCGCAACTGTAAGCGGCAGTGTAAATTTTGAAGGAATAGGCCGCATTTGAGGCTTTAAGGACGTTTAGGCGCGTCTCGGGGACGTGACTGAATCACATTCCGCGCCAAAATGAATGGCCAATACTTCGACCTCACCAGGGCGGGCGCCGGCACAAGCCGACGGCGCATATCCGCGTTACTTCCGGCTTCCATCACCCGGCCAGACTGACCGCTTCTTTGACGCGAACCGTTCGTTCTGGAACGAGCGGGTGCTTCCTACTCCGCGAAATGAGTTCAAGCCGCCCGTCCGTTCCATCGTATCCAAGCAAAAGGGCGCGACGCGCGGGATTCGGTTCATCGTCTTTGAGTCTGCAAAATCATACTTCGACGCGCTCGAAAAGGGATCACAGGTGACCGCGTGAAACGCTTCATGCGCTCCACGCGGGCGTCAGGGAGCACCAAGCGCCGCGTTGACCAGATCGTGGCGGCATGGGAACGCGCAGCCAAGCAACGGAGACGCCGGCCATCGCTGGCAGGAGTGGCGAAGTGAGCAGTGCCTCGGCGAAAAAGAAGCAGCCATTAGACATCAGCTTCATCCACAGTTCGCTTGACGACTACGGCCTTCCACCGCGCCACCTGAAAGCTTACTGCCACGTCTCGCGCCGCGCCGGTGAAGATGGAGTGTTTTTCGAGTCGGTGCCCAACGCGGCCAAGCATTGCGGAATGCACGCAAAAACTTTGCAGCCGATTCTTTCCCGTCTCGTTGACCTCTGCCTGCTCAACCGCACTGAGCAGCCAGGTCGCACTAGTCACTACACGCTGACCCCACCGTCGATATGGAAGCCATCACCCTACCGCAAAAACGACCCTGCCGTAAAACCCGGTAGGGTAGAAAACACGGTAGC
>DATDFH010000591.1:0-2314 GCA_036522715.1 Verrucomicrobiia bacterium | reverse complement strand
TGGCCGTAAAAGATCGCGCCCTGGCCGATCTGGAAGTCGATGTATTCGTTGCCGTCCACGTCCCACACCCGGCTGCCGTTGCCGTGGGAGAAATAGAGCGGGACGGGTTGTTCGAGTTTGCGGATGCCGCTGTTGACGCCGGCGGCAATACTCCGGCACGCGCGGTCGTAGAGGGCTTGAGACTTCGTGAACTGATAAGCCATGAGAACGCGCGTGAGCTTGGACAGGTCTGGGTTGGTTCGTCGAGCGTGGGCCGGCCGCTCAAACGTCGATGACGTTATCGTCTTCGCGGGCAGGCTTGCCCTTCACGATCTTGATGCGGCTGCCGCCAGTGCCGGTGACGGTGTTGAGCACGAGGGAAACAAGGCTGATGACGAGCGCGCCCCAAAACGCGGGCCAGAAGCCGTCCACCTGGAAGGCCGGCTTCAACAGCGCGCCGGTGAGCCAGAGCAGAAGCGCGTTGATGACCCACATGAACAGGCCCAGCGTGACGATCAGCAGCGGCATCGAGAGAAACAACAGCAGCGGCCGCAGCAGGGCGTTGAGGATGCCGAGCACGAGCGACGCGAGCAGCAAATCCAGCCACGTGCCGAAGTGAATGCCGTTGACGATGTAAACGGCGACCAGCACGGCGAGCGTGTTGATGGCCCAGCGTTGAAGAAACTCTCTAAGCCCCGACTGCATCGCGGTGAATGTCGCCCGACAGCGCGGGATTGGGCAAACGAATTGTGGAAGAGCTGGCCGTCGCTCAGTTCGGCTTGGCGTGGAGGAATTTCGTTCCTCGCCGGCACTTGAGCGAGACGCCACTCAATTCCGCGGGCACCAGGCAGAAGCCGCCGGGGCGAAGCGTGACGCTGCCGTTACTGCTTGCCACGGTGGCTTCGCCTTCGACCAAACCGATGAGCCGCACCGCGCCGGGGGCGAAACGAGGATCGTTGCCGGGCTTGGGCACGTATAACTCGACCCTGAACAACTGGTCTTCCACCAGCAGCCGCGAGCCTTTCTCCCTTCCGGCTTTGATCAATCGCGGCGCGAAATCCTCGAAATGAATCGCGGCGAGCGCCTGCGACACATGCAGTTCGCGAGGCTTGCCATCGAGGCCGACGCGGTTCCAGTCGAAGACGCGGTAGGTGGTGTCGGAGTTTTGCTGAATCTCGAAGAGCACGCTTCCCGCGCCAAGCGCATGGACGCGGCCGCTGGGGAGAAACATCGCGTCGCCGGCCTTTACTTCGATGCGGTGAAAGCAGTCCGCCACGGAGCCGTCGCCGATGCGGCGCTCGAACTCGGCGCGCGTCACGCCGCGCTTGAGGCCGACAAAAATGTCCGCGCCCGGATCGCAGTGGGCGAAGTACCACATCTCGGTTTTGGGTTCGCCGTTCAACTCGACGGCTTTGTGAGCGGGCGGGTGAACTTGGAGCGAAAGTTTGTCGCGCGAATCGAGCAACTTCACGAGCAGCGGGAAGCGCCCGCCCGCCGCGGGTTTCGCCGGGCCAAGCAATTCGCGCTGATGGTTCTCCATGAGCCAGCGCAGGTCCTTGCCGGCGAGCGGGCCATTCGAAATGACGCTGACGCCTTCAGGCCGGTCGGTGATTTCCCACGACTCACCGATGGGTTTGTCCGGCGGGAGTTCCTTGGCATAAAGCTCGGCCAGCTTGCGCCCGCCCCATACGCGCTCTTTGAAGATCGGGTGGAATGTCAGCGGATACAGCATCGGGGAGGGCGAGTCAGGAATGGCGGGCGGCCTGCGAGCGTGTGAATTGAGCGGGGCGCCGCGAATCAGCGTTCATTCGACATTCGGAAATTGGGACTGGAAATCCTCAGGCCGCTGCGGTTGCGGGCGCCTTTGCCGCCCGGGCCGGTTCGGAAAACCGGCCGTGCCGGCGGAATTTCTCGTAGCGTTGGCGCATCCGGTCGGTCGTCGAGAGAGCGCTGACTTCCTCGAGTTGCTTGAGCACCGCGGTGCGAAAATTCTCCACAGTTGTCGCCTGGTCCTGATGCGCTCCACCGAGCGGCTCGGGAACGATTTCATCCACGAGGCCGAGTTGCAACAGATCCTTGGCGGTGATCTTGAGCGCCTCGGCGGCTTGCGGCGAGGCCTTGCGATCCTTCCAAAGAATGGCGGCGCAGCCTTCGGGACTGATGACCGAGTAGTAGGCGTTCTCGAGAATCAACACTCGATCGGCGACGCCGATGCCGAGCGCGCCGCCAGAGCCGCCTTCACCGATGACCACGGCGATGATCGGCACCTGGAGCATCATCATCTCGCGCAGGTTGACAGCGATGGCCTCGGCGATGTGACGTTCCTCGGCACCGA
>DATDFH010000590.1:0-3839 GCA_036522715.1 Verrucomicrobiia bacterium | reverse complement strand
GTCTCGCAGAAGCTCGAACTCTTCGACGCGCTCGTGAAGTGCGGGTTCAAGGAGATCGAAGTCGGCTTCCCGTCCGCCTCGAACACCGAGTTCCGTTTCAACCGCCGCCTCATCGAGGAGAACCGCGTCCCCGATGACGTCACCGTGCAGGTGCTCGTGCAGGCGCGCGAGGATCTGATCGAGAAAACGTTTCAGTCCCTCGTCGGCGCGCGGCGCACGATCATCCACATGTACAACTCGACGTCGCCCGCACAACGCCGCGTGGTGTTCGGCAAGTCGAAGGACGAGATCGTCCAGGTCGCCGCGCAGGGCGCGAAGTTGATCAAGGAGCGCCTGCCCCGCCTCAAGGGCACCGACGTGATGCTCCAATACTCACCGGAGAGTTTTTCCGCGACCGAGGTCGAGTTCGCCAAGGAGGTTTCCGAGGCCGTGATGGACGTCTGGCAGCCGACGCCGCAGCGCAAGATGATCCTCAACCTCCCTGACACGGTCGAAGTCGCGATGCCGAACGTGTATGCCGACCAGATCGAGTGGCTCTGCCGCAACATCCGCAACCGCGACTCGCTCATCGTCAGCCTCCACACGCACAACGACCGCAACACCGGCACCGCCGCGACCGAACTTGGCCTGCTCGCCGGCGCGGACCGCGTCGAGGGCACGCTCTTCGGCAACGGCGAGCGCACCGGCAACCTCGACGTCGTAACCGTCGCGCTGAACCTCTACATGCACGGCATCGATCCGAAACTGGATTTTTCCGACCTCAACGCGTTGCGCGAAGTGTACGAACGTTGCACCGGCATGACCGTGCCCGCGCGCCATCCATACGGCGGCGAGCTGGTCTTCACCGCCTTCAGCGGCTCGCATCAGGACGCGATCAAGAAGGGTCTGGCCGAATGGGCCAAGGGCGGGCGCGGGAATTGGGACGTGCCTTATCTGACCATCGACCCGACGGACATCAGCCGCGAATACCGCGAGGTGATCCGAGTGAACTCGCAGTCCGGCAAAGGCGGCGTCGCGTATCTGCTCGAAAGCGAGTTTGGCATCGAACTGCCCAAGGACATGCAGCGCGAGTTCGGCCCGATTGCAAACGACGAGGTCGATGCCCTAGGCCGCGAGGTCAGCGCGCAGGAACTCAAGCAGATGTTCTGGCGCGAGTACGTCGAGCGCACCGCGCCGTGGCGGCTGGTGCATTTCCACGCCGACGGTTCGGGAGGCACCTTTCAATGCCGCGCCACCGTCACGCGCGACGGCAAGGAGTCCAAGCTCATCGGCGAGGGCAACGGTCCCATCGCCGCGTTCGTGCACGCGCTGAACCAGGCCGGCGCGCCGAAGTTCGAGGTGGTCAACTACCGCGAGCACGCCCTCAGCGCCGGCGAGGAAGCCATCGCCATCGCCTACATCCAGATCAAGCTCGCCGACGGCAAGACCCGCTGGGGTGCCGCCGTCGATACGAACATCGAACTCGCCTCGATCAAGGCGGTGTTGAGCGCGTTGAACCGCGCGTGAGCAGCGCCGCCGGTTCCTGACGCGTCACTGCGGCGGGCGGTAGCTGGATGATTTCGCCTTGCGCAACATCTGGCCCATCTCCCGCGCACTCAGCAGCGGAGTGGTGCGGCCCGCGCGCAACGCGCCGCCGGCCTCGGCCGCGACCGCAAAAGCCGCGGCGGTCACGTTGTCCGGCAGTTCCATCACCAGCACGACGTCGTACTCGCCAAAGGAAAACCAGCCGCCGTGCAGTTTGCCGCCGAATTTTTTCAGCGCTTTTGCGATGACGCCGAAGCGGTCCTGCGGTTTTTTGATGAGCTTCGCCATCGCTTCGGCCGTGTAGGCGCCTTGAAACAAGTATAGAGCCATAATGGTCCTTTCGGTTTGTTGTTGAATCGAAGCTATGCTGCCGCGCGCCGCCAACAGCGTCCAGAGATTTTCGGATCGAGTTATTCACCATCCGCGGTATTGCCGCAGCCAGATGGATGCGCAAGCCTTGCGTGCGATGACTGAATCCACGCGCTGCCCCTGGGCCACGACCGAACTCATGGCCGCCTACCACGACGGTGAGTGGGGCGTGCCGCTGCACGATGACCGCGCGCTGTTCGAGTTGCTCATCCTCGAAGGCGCGCAGGCCGGTTTGAGCTGGTCCACGATCCTCAACAAGCGCGAGAACTACCGCGCGGCCTTCGACAACTTTGATGCGCGGAAGATCGCCTGCTACGATGCGCGAAAAGTGAAGCAACTCCTCGCCAACCCTGGCATCGTGCGCAATCGGCTCAAGATCGCGGCGACGATCCAGAACGCGAATGCCTTCCTCGCCGTGCAGAAGGAATTCGGGAGCTTCGAGCGGTTCACCTGGCAGTTCGTCGGCGGCAAACCGATCCAGAATTCGTGGCGCGAAATGAAGCAGGTTCCCGCGCGCACGCCCGAATCTGACGCGATGAGCAAGGCGCTGCTCGGCCGCGGCTTCAAGTTCGTCGGCTCGACCATCTGCTACGCCTTCATGCAGGCTACCGGCATGGTGAACGATCACCTCGTCACCTGCCCGCGTCACCGCGAGGTTGCACGGCGACGCTGACGGAACGCGGCACGTCCCGGGCCGCAGCGGCTTCACACTAATATTGAGCGGTCGGTTTTTGAACGCGCATTGCGCGACGGTGTTGCTGCGGCCCGGGACGTGCCGCGCTCCGTCGCCAATTTTTTCGGTCGCAACGCCTTTGCGTTCGCCGTAACAATTCCACCCCGAACCTCGTCAATCACGCATCGCTATGAAATCACTGCTCTGCCTCCTCGCGTTCGTTTCCTCGCTCGCCCTCGCCGACGCCAATGAAGTCGGCCTGCGCATCCGCTTCGGCCTCACCGATGACGGCAACAAGAAATGGGACGGCACCGTCAGTGTCGCCCCCGGCTCCGTCGCGAACATCAGCGGCTGGCGCTTCCAGCAGAAGGACGTCATCGAAGGCACCACCGGCTGGAAGGCCGAGACGCGACCGCTCACCCAACGCCGCAGCAACACGCCGAAAAAAGCCGCCGCCAAGAAAAAGGCCGCCGCCGCCGGCGGCGTCATGGCCGATAACGGCGTGGTGCTCCGCCTCGTCAACGTCACCGAGGATTCCGTCGTCACCGTAAAAACCGCACAGGGCAATTTTGATTTCAAACTATCCGACGTTCCCTATGGCAAGGTCGTCGAGAAACTCAACGGCGCGGTGGACATCGAGCGCACTGCGGCGACGCAGCCGCTCACCAGCCAGCGAACGGACGACGACTTCCCCGCCGTTGCGGTCGCCGGCGATGGCACGACCTACATCGCGCACGTGAGTTTCACGCCCGGACTCGATCGCGACGAGCGCGCGAAGGCGGCGTGGGAGACCGAGCCGGCCGACCTTTCGTTCCTCGCCAAACCCGTCGGCGGCGACCAGCTCTGGTTGCGCGTGGTGAAGGACGGCAAGCCCGGTGAACCCGTCGCCGTCACCGCCGGCAATCGCGACATCTACAAGTGCGCGCTCGCGCTCGACGGCTCGGGCGCGCTCTGGATTTTCTGGAGCGAAAACAAATCGTGGCCCGACAAAAAGGCCGCGCCGAATTTTGAGATTTGGGCGCGCTCGTTCAGCGGCGGAAAACTTTCCGAGCCGGTGAACGTTTCACAGAACGCCGCCAACGACGTCAGCCTCGTCGCCGCCACCGATTCGAAGGGCCGCGTGTGGGTTGCGTGGCAGGGCGTGCGCGACGGCGTGTTCCGCGTGCTCGCCAAACGCCAGACGGATCGCGGTTGGTCGGACGAGATTCGCGTGAGCACGCAGAAGGGTTCGTGCTGGACGCCGGCCATCGCTGCGTCGCACGACGGCCGCGTG
>DATDFH010000589.1:0-7421 GCA_036522715.1 Verrucomicrobiia bacterium | reverse complement strand
AACGCGACTCGCCGCCGCCGGCGCAGCATGGCGATCGCGGCGATGCTCGCGTGCGGTAGCTTCCTGGTCGCCGCGGTCGGCATCAACCGGCTGGAAGCGGGCCGCGATGCCACCAAGCGCAGCGCGGGCACGGGCGGGTTTGCGCTCATCGGCGAAACTTCGCTACCGGTGGTGCACGACTTGAATGTGGCGGCGGGACGAGAGTTCTTCACGCTGGACGAGAAGAAGCTCGCGGACGTGTCGGTCGTGCCGTTCCGCGTGCGTGATGGCGATGAGGCAAGTTGCCTGAACCTCAACCGCGCGCAGAAGCCGCGGTTGCTCGGCGTAAATCCACAACCGCTCGCCGAACGCGCGGCGTTCACGTTCGCGAGTCTCGCGAAAGATGCGATCGCAACAAACGGCTGGCTGATGTTGAAACGAAATGCCGTGCCCAACCCGGACGAGGTTGCGGCCATCGGCGATGCGGCGTCGATCCAGTGGGCGCTCGGCAAGAAGGTGGGCGACACGATGGATTACACCGACGAACGCGGGCACGCGTTCAAGCTGCGCATCGTCGGCGCGGTGGCAAACTCGATCCTGCAAGGCAGCCTCATCATCGACGAGGCTGAGTTTGTGAAACGGTTTCCGAGCGAGACTGGCTACCGGTTCTTCCTCGTGGACGCACCGCCGGCTGACGCCGCGAACGTGGCGGCGACACTGACACGCGGGCTGCGCGACGTGGGGCTGGAACTCACGCCAACGTCGGTGCGGCTCGCGGCGTTCAACGCGGTGCAGAACACTTATCTCTCCACGTTCCAAGTGCTCGGCGGATTGGGTTTGTTGCTCGGAAGCGTGGGCCTCGCCGTCGTCGTTTTGCGTAACGTGCTTGAGCGACGAGGTGAACTGGCGTTGCTGCTGGCGGTGGGTTTCCGTGGACGCGCGGTCAAGTGGCTGGTCGTGAGCGAGCACGGTGCGTTGTTGCTTCTCGGTTTGTTGAGCGGCATTCTCGCGGCGCTGGTGGCGGTGTTGCCCGGTTTGCTGGCGCCCGGCGCGGAACGGCACTACACGCCGCTGGTCGCCACGCTGGCGGCGGTGCTGGTCAGCGGCGCTGCCTGGACATGGATTGCCACGGCGCTGGCGTTGCGCGGACCGTTGCTGAAGGCGTTGAGAAACGAATAGCGCCCGCGGATGGCGCGGATGAACACAGATTCGGGATGAGAAGTCGAACGATGCGTATGATGAAGACGATCTTGGCAATGGCGGGGGCGATCGGACTGGCGTGCGCGCTGCACGCGGGTGAAGCGAAGCCGGTTTTCGAGAACAACTTCGAAAAGGAAAAACTTGATGCGGTGCCGGAGGGTTTCCTTGTCATCGACGGGGGCTTCGCGGTGAAACAGGCGGACGGAAACAAGTTTCTCGAACTTCCCGGCGAACCGCTCGACACCTTCGGCGTGATGTTCGGCCCGGCGCAGCTCGACGGCGTGGCGGTGAGCGCACGGATCAGGAGCGAGTCGAAGGGCCGCCGCGCGCCGGCGTTTGGCGTCAGCCTCAACGGCGTGGGCGGCTACCGGCTGCAATTTTCCGGCAACAAGCGCGCGCTCGAGATCTTCAAGGCCGACGAGTCCAAGGCGAACGCGCCCTTCACGTGGGAGTCCGGCTCGTGGCTGCAACTCAAGCTGCAGGTGCGCAAGGTCAAGGACGGCGAATGGATGGTCGAGGGCAAGGCGTGGAAGCACGGCACGACCGAGCCGAAGGAGTGGACGATCACGCTCAAGGCGGACGAAGCGCCGCCGGAAGGCCGGCCCGCGGTCTGGGGAAATCCGTTTGCGGGAACGCCAATCCAGTTTGACGACCTGGCGCTCGCGCCGATTGGGAAGTAACGCGTACTTCAGGACGGCTTCGGTGGCGAGACCGGCGCGGGCGGAACGATCCGCTCGAAGAGCACCATGACCCACGTCGCCGTCGGATTGTTGTCCGGGGCGACGCTGCCGAGCGGGGTGATCGAAACGACGCGCCAGCCCTGCTTTAAATAGTCTTCGAGATACTCCCGCTTGTCGCCGTCCTCGTGGAGCATGCGGTCGGCGGTGTAGTTGGAGAGGTAGAGAGCGACGAGCTTTTGCATGGCGATTCGGGGTTGGGAGCTTGTGTGCGCGCTTAGAACAAACTGTTGACGGCGATGCCCAGCACGCTGAGCGGGCCTTGATCCTCCAAACCTTCGGTCGCCTTCTCGACCTTCTGCAAGGTCATCTTCACGTTCTTGAACAGGCTTTCGTCGTTGACGAGTTTGCCGACCGACCCCTGGCCCTGATTGATCTTCTCCATGATCTCCTTGAGGTTGGTCATCGCGGAGGTGGTCTCGTTGTAAAGCGCCTCGTCCCTGGAAAGTTTGCCGAGCGTGCCCTCGCCCTTGTTGATGCCGGCGACGACGTTGCGCGCGTCGCCGACCATGCCCTGCGCATCGGCGAGCAGTTTCTGAACGTCGCCGGCGGTCGAGTTAAGATTCGAGACGGCGCTGAGGGCGGAGTTGTAAAGCGTCGGGTCGTTGATGAGTTTGCCGACGGTGCCTTTGCCGTCGGCCATCGTGCCCGAAACATTCTGCATGTTGCCGAGGATGGCGGTGATGCGCGGGTTGTTTTCCTTGAGGAAGTCAGTGAACGGGCCGAGGAGGTTCTGGAAACTTTCGCCGCTGAAGCTCTTGGTCAGGTTCTCGACACCGGTGGCGACACCTTCCAGCTTGGACATGAGCTGGCCGAAATCACTCGTCTCGGTCGTGGTGATGTTCTGGTCGTCGAGGAGCTTGGGTGCGTTGGGCGAACCGAAATCAATGGAGACGAAATTCTGCCCCATCAAGCCGGAGAAGCGGATGGTGGCCTTGCTGTCGGTGCGGACATCCACGCCGCGGTTGATCTTCATGAGGACCTCGACCTTGCCCTCGGCGATGCGGACCTTCTGGACGCGGCCGATGGGGAAGCCGGCGAGCTTCACCGGGTCGCCTTCCTTGAGGTCCATGACGTTGTTGAAATAGCCGTGGAGGCGGTAGCCGCCCTTGAAATACTCGGTGCCGCCGATGATTTCGATGATCACAACGGCGGCGATCAGCGCGATGGCGAAAAAGATGCCCAACTTGGTTTCCAGGGTGTTTTTCATTTCGATGCGTGGCTGAGGTTGTTCGGTTTGAATTCGGCGGTCAAAAATTTGTGCACGAGCGGATTGCTGCTGCGACGCACCTCGGCGGGCGTGCCGATCAACTGGATCTCGCCCTCGTAGATTATCGCCAACCGGTCGGCCACGCCAAACGCGAGATCGCGGTCGTGGCTGACGACGAGCGACGTAACGTGGATGCGCTCTTTGAGCGCGACAATCTCCTCGGCAATGGTGACGGCGATGAGCGGATCAAGTTCGCTGGTCGGTTCGTCGTAGAGGATGAGCTGCGGCTCGATGACGAGCGAGCGGGCGATGGCGACGCGCTTCTTCATGCCGCCGGAGAGTTCGCTCGGATACTTCGACTCGATGCCAGTGAGGCCGACCAGTTCGAGTTTGTCGGTCACGATCTTCGTAATTTCTTCGGGCGACTTGAGCTGATGCTCGGCGAGGTAGAGTCCGACGTTCTCGCCGACCGTCAGCGAATTGAGCAGCGCGCCCGACTGGAAGACCATCGCCATCCGGTACTGGCTCATCACGTCCGGTGACGTGATCGACTGGCCTTCAATGAGGATCTCGCCTTCGTCGGGTTGCTCCAGGCCGATGATGTGTTTAAGGAGGACGCTCTTGCCGCTGCCGCTGGGGCCCATGAGCACGAAAATTTCGCCCGGCTCGACGGTGAAGCTCACGCCCTTGAGGACGGGTTCGCCATCAAAGCTCTTGCGCAGCCCGCGCACTTCAACGCGGACACCATGGCCGTTGGCGGTTGCGGCACTCATCACTTGAGATCGATCAGGACGCGGGTGAGCACGTAGTCGAGGATCAGGATCAGCACGATGGAGTTGACGACGGCCTTGGTGACCGAGCGGCCGATGCCGCGCGGGCCGCCCATGGTCACGAGGCCCTGATGACAGCACACGACGCCGATCACGACCGCGAAGATGAAGCTCTTGAGCACGCCATTGACGAGACTGAGGAAGTGGACGTTCTCGCGCAGGTTGGAGAAGAAGCCTTGGAATGAGATGGCGATGCGCTCGTTGAACGCGGAAACCATCGCGCCACCAAACCAGCCGATCAGGATCGAGAAGATGACCAGCGTCGGCAGCGCGATGCTGATGGCCACCAGGCGCGGAAGCACCAGGTACTGGACGGGGTTGATGTTCATCGTGCGCAGCGCGTCGAGTTCCTGATAGACGCTCATCGAGCCAATCTCCGCCGCCATCGCGGAGCCGATGCGGCCGGCGATGAGGATCGACATCATTACCGGGGCAAGTTCCTTGCAGACCGACAGGCCAACGATGCCGCCGAGCACCTGGCCGAAACCGCGCTCGACAAGGACGGGACCGCTCTGCAGCGTGATGACGCCGCCGATGAACAACGAGAGGATGCACGCCATCAGCAGGCTGGCGTTGCCGATCTCGAAGAGCTGGTCGAACACCTTCTGGCGCTGACGCCAGACCAGCGGCAGCGCCTTGAGCGTGCGCCAGAACAGGGTCAGCAGTTCACCGATGTTTTGAAACATAGTTCCTGTCGATCACGGATTCGGAGCCGGGCTGACCGGCGCTGGCGCCCGGCCCATCGGGATGTAAAACAACCGCCAACGCCGGCCGGCCGGGTCGCTTTGATACTGGAAAAGCCCGAAGAGGAGCGAACATTTTTTGCAGTCAGGCGTCGTGTCGCGGCGGTAAAGGTTCCAGAGGAGCGACTGGCTGCCCGCACCGGTCGCCGGATTTTTCTCGGAGCGCCAGAGCGACCAGAGCGGGGACCAGTTGCGCTCGATGCTCTTGCTGGCGGGCAGGAGCGGTTCGAGAATCGAAAGGATTTGCAGGCGCTCGCGGCCTTCGAGGTCCACGCGCGAAGTAAACAGCGGCCAGAAATCAACGCGGTGAAGCGCCCTGCCGGTGTCGGTGTTTCGCTCGACGAGATCAGAGTAGAGGAACAGCAGCACGCGCTGACGCTCACGCTCCAGCGGCGGGGCGTTCACGCGCTTGGAGAGATAGAGCGGCCACAGATAAAACTGGTTCAAGTGCTCGTCATTCTCCATGCGGCTGAACAGCGGCCACACGCGACTGCCGTGCTTGCCCTCACCGCGTGCGAACACGATCAACGGCCAGGGCGCGTCCCATTCGCGGTATTTGCGTTCGCGGTCATCGGTTGCGGTGAAGAATGGCCAGAGGACGGTGGTGGAGTCGCGATGCGGCGAGCGCTGGGTGCTGAACAACGGGAGGACGCTGAAGTCCCGTTCCGGATTTTCAGTGCCGAGGCCGGTGTGTTGCTTGAGGAAGATCGGCCACAACGCAAAGAACTTCTCGTGGCCACCGATGACTCGGGTGTCGCCGAATCCGTCGGCGCGCGTGGTCACCGCCTTGTGTTCCGCGCCAATCAGCGGCCAGAACTGCCAGCCGGTCAGGCCATCGCCGTGGCGCAGGTGAAAAATCGGGTAGAGATAGTTGTCAGTCACCACGTCCCGCTTCCGCGTCTGCCCATAGAGCGGGAAAAGAAAGACAAAAATTTCATCGCGAAGAAGGCGGTTCTTCAAATGGCCATAGATCGGAAGCAGCGCCGTGTAGTTGAGGTTCGAATCGGCGGAGCGCTGTTGGAAATAAAGCGGGAACACGGTGAAACTGTCCTTGGTTTTCTCATCGAGCGTCGCGCCGCCGGAAAAACTGATCACTTGCATCACCTGCCAGCGGTACTCAGCGCCAAATCGATCGAGCGTCAGCAGGGGATAGAGCACGTCCAGTTCAGCCCCCTCCACGCCGCGGTCGGTGCTCCAGGAAAACAGCGGCGGCACGCCATAAGAGCTTCGTTCACCAGACGTCTCGTCGAAAAAGAGCGGCCCAGCAGCCTCAAACCTCCGGCCGGAATCGAGCGTCAGGCGAAATTCATGCGCCAGCGGCCCCGCTTTAACAGCGTCATCCCCCGCCCAACCCGTCTGCGACATTCCCGCTGCCAGCGACAGAAAGAGAAATGATTCCCGGATGAACCGGACGAAAGAGAGGATCAGCAGAGATGGACGTCGATCGGCGAACACTTTTCAAATATCGTTATTGGCCCGCCCGGATTGGGTCCGTTGGGGGAAATTCCGCCCCGTTAACATAGAGTTTGACTCGCACACGCACATTCTTATACTCGGAATTAGATTGAGGTTAATACCTCGGTTCCTCTGGACCCAGTGTCGATTGTGCATCATCGCCACTGGGTTTTTTATTCGGCGACCAGCCGCGGCGCGAGAGCAAATTCAGCAGCGCCGGCAGAAACGTCAGCCCGGCGATCATGCACGTTGCCGTTCCCACCGCCATCACATAGCCGAGACTCTGTATGCCTTGATGCTCGGCGAGGATCAAACTTCCAAATCCCGTCACCGTGGTTAGCGCCGAGATCAACACCGCCTTGCCGGTGCTCTTGGCGAAGATGCTTGGATGCTGTTCCTCGGCGAAGCGGTTCAGAATGTGGATGCCGTTGGTGACGCCGATGCCGATGACCAGTGGCAGGGTCATGATGTTCGCCGGGTTGAAGGGAACGTTTTTCCACGCCATGAAGCCGAGCATCCACAACATGCCGATGCCCACCGGCATCAACGCGAGCACGACGCACGTCACGGAGCGGAAATGGATGAAGACGAGGATGATGATCGCGATCAGCGAATAGATCGCCGCCTCCTGGTAACTGTTCTTCAGGAGCGTCGTGTATTCGAGCAACTGCACCGGCGTGCCGGTGGCTTCGGGCGCGACGCTGCGGACCTCCTTCACGAACCGCTCCTGTTGCGGGCGCTGCCAGACATCTTCACGGGGATAGACCTGCAACAGATATTTCCCCGTGCGCCCGATGAAACGGTTCCGCAGAGGCTCGGGCAAATCTTCGGCGCGCAGCCCGGCGCGGTTGTCCTGGTGGCGCAGCGCGTCGAACGTCCCGCGGATGTCGTCCATCAACGCCTGCTGAAACGCCGCGAGTTTCACCGCCGCCTGCGATTGATCTGTCGCCGAGATGCGTTGGATGAATGCGCCGATGGCGTTGCGCAGCGAGCGCAGATTGCCGAGCAATGCCGCCTCGCCCTCCTTCTCGACTTCTTCAGCCGCCAGTCCGAGATAGCCGCGAAGAATCTGGAGTGTCAGCGTCAACTCTTTCAAATTCACCGGCCCGCGATCCGGTTCAGCAAAACGCACTTCCACCAGGTCGCGTTTGATCTCGCCAATCTTCACGAGCTTGCGGCCCGGGTCCTCCGAAAGATACTTCGCCATCGACTGCACCTCGGCCACAGACGCCAGGTTCGTAAATTTCGCCTCCAGTGCAACCGCCTC
>DATDFH010000588.1:0-3254 GCA_036522715.1 Verrucomicrobiia bacterium | reverse complement strand
AATTGCGGACCGAGGCCAGAACGATCACCGCCGCCGTGCTCGCGGGACTCGGAGAAGTTCCGCCCGCGCCGATCCATCGCGACCTGAAGCCCGATCACATTTTTTTCTCGGGCGAGCGCGTGATCTTCATCGATCTCGATTCAGTCGCGCTGGGCGATCCCGTCCGCGACCCGGCGCATTTGTTTGCGCACATCACCGCCAGGGTCGGCATGGATTCGATGTCGCATGAAACCGCACGCGAGGCCGCAGCCGAATTCATTCGGGAATACTTCACCCACGTTCCAAAGTCGTGGCGCGCGCGTCTCCCGCTGCACTGCGCCGGCGCGCTCATCGAAGTGGCCGCCGGCATCTTCAAACGCCAGGAACCACGCTGGCCCGAAAAAGTGGCCGCGTGCATCGAGGAGGCGCAACGCACGCTCTCGCGAGGATTCAAATGAGCGCCACGTTTTGCCTTCAACCCTGAAAGGCGGCCCATGCTTTCACCCGCTGAACTTGATCTGGCCCGGCGCGACGAGGCCGTTCCGGGGCTGGCCACCGTGCTCGACGCCGAGGCGTTCGTCGCCGCGCTGCGTCGCGCCGCGCCGGACGCGGATTTGCGGAGCGCACGAATCACCTATCAACGGTACAAGCCCCAGCGCTTCGCCCGCGTGGCCTACCTTGCCGATGTGGGTGGCGCGGAGGTTGACCTGGATGTGCGCGCCTGCCGGCCCGACGACCTCGCCCGGTGGGTTGAAGACGGCCGACCCGCGCGCGTGCCCGGACCGCTCGGGCCGGGGCGCATCGTGCTCGATGACTGCGCCGTGGTGGTCACCGTTTTCCCGAACGATCTCAAACTGCCCGCGCTCCAGCACCTGGCCGACCCCGTGAAACGCAAGCGCGCGTTGCGCGAGTTGTTGCCCGGCTGTCCGAATCTCTGGCAGGGCGGGTTGCACCGTCTGCGCTATCGTCCAGAGCGGCGCTATGTGGCCCAGTTGCGCGCCGCCGACGGAACACAGGCGTTGCTCAAGGCGTATACCGAGAAGGCTTACGTTCGCGGCACGCGCAACGCGCACGCGTTTAAATCCCGCGGGCCGCTGCGCATTGCGCGCGTGTTGGGCCGCTCAGACCATCGCCGCCTGCTCGCCTTCGAATGGCTGCCGGGCCGAGTGTTGATGGAGTTCTGCGCCGCGCCCGAGACGAACGGCGCCGCGGTGTCCGGCGCCGGCGCCGCCCTCGCCACTCTGCACGCGCAGGATCCGGCTGATCTCACCGAGTGGACCCGCGACGCCGAAGCTGCCGACGTGGTCGCCTTGGGCAACGAGATCGGTTTCATCTGTCCGCAACTCGCGCGCCGCGCCGATGATCTCGCGCAACGGCTCGCGGTGAAATTGTCCGCTGCGCCCGCGATGCGTTGCGCACTGCACGGCGACTTCTCGGCCAACCAGGTGCTCGTCGGCGAGACAGAGGTTGCGATCATCGATCTGGATTGGGCCTGCTGCGGCGACCCGGCGGACGATCTGGGCAATTTTCTCGCGCAAGCCGAACGCATCGCGCTGCGCGGCGGGATGTCGTCCGCCCGGCTTGAGTCGGTTCGCGAGGCGTTGCTCGAAGGGTACGCGCGCGCCACGGGCCATCCGGCGCCCGAGCGCGTTGGACTTTACACCGCACTGGAAGTTTTCCGCCGAACGCGCTTCCCGTTCCGCGCGCGCGAACCGGAATGGGCGCAACGCACCGAGGCATTGCTCGAACGCGCTGGAGAACTCTTCAACAACGTGCCGCAGGCGACGCCATGAAAATTTTAAAGACCATCATCGCAGCCACGGTTGGTTTGGTGGGCGGCCCTCCTGCCGTTGCGGATCCCGAGGATGAAGGAAGGAAAATTCCGAAACCTCATCCGCCCGGCATCTGCGAGGAAACGTTGGGGCCGCAAATCGAGGTGCCTGCCGGGCTGCCCGACGATCCGGCGATCCCGGCACTGAAGGCGATCCGTGAGGAGGGTCTGGCCTCCATCCTGCCGGCCACGCTCCTCATGGGTGCTCCGGTCGAAACTTCGCTCCGCGGCTACACCCCGGGTTCGCGCGCGACGATCGAGGCGAGGGCCGTCGGCCGTCGCGTGGCCATCAAAGCCTATGCCGAGGCGGAGGATTCGACCGAAGAGGCGGCGCTCTACGAGGCGTTCGCCGCCGTGGGGCTGGTAAGCGATGCGGGAGTACGCGTGCCGCCATTGCTGGCCTGGAGACCGGACTTGCGGCTGCTGGTCATCGGCTGGTTGGAGGGACCCTCCGCACATGAATTGATCGAGCGCGGAGAGGGCCGGCGAGCCGGCGAACTGGCCGCGCGCTGGTTGCAACGCGCGGCGTCATTGACGATCAAGCTCGGGGCGCCCTTCGGTGCCCCGCGCATGTTGCGCCGCTCGCGCAAATGGGTCGCCAACCTGGGCGCCGCTGATCCCACGCTCGGTACCGCCGCCACGGCGCTGATTGGAAGTCTGGAGCGGACGCTGCCGGCCGAGGGCGAGCCGCACCTCATCCATGGAACACTTTACTCGCGCCACGTCCTCGATCTCGGCGACGCAGCCGGCGTGATTGACTGGCAGCGCTCCGCGCAAGGGCCGCTGGAACTGGACGCCGGGATGTTCCTCGCGAGCATCGGCCGCCTCGGGCTCGTTCATGAGCAGTCGGCGACCGAAGCGGTCCGCGCCGCAAACGCGTTCCGTCGGGCCATCGCGCCGTACGTGGAAGAGCGCGCACTGGCGTGGCATCACGCGTCGGCATTGCTGCGTCTGACGGACAAATTCGTGAGCCACCGCCGGAACAACTGGCTGGCCGGCGCGCACCCGCTGTTGAACGAGGCCGCGCGCGTCGCTGCTCCGCTGGACGAACGTTGCTCGAACGGTGGTGAACCAATTCACGCACGCGATCAAAGGGAAAGAGTCCTATGAAACCATCCACCGAAATCCCGGACGATCCCGCGCTGCCGGCGCTCAAAGCGTTTTGCACTGTGGGGCTGGCCGGCGCAGTGCCGTCGCTCGGCCTCGCTGGTCGCCCTGTGGAGCTTTTATTGCACCGCTACCATCGCGGAGTGCGCGCCGCCTTCGAGGCGCGGATCGGCGAAATCCGTCTGGCGGTAAAAGCTTACAAGGAAGACCCAAGCCCGGTGGCCGCGTTGCACGAAGCGCTCGCCGCCGAGCTGACGGATGGTTCGCGCCTTTGCCTGCCGCCGGTCCTCGCGTTCGACCGCGAACTGCGGGTGATCGTGACCGGCTGGCTGGAGGG
>DATDFH010000587.1:0-12096 GCA_036522715.1 Verrucomicrobiia bacterium | reverse complement strand
AATTGCGCGAGGAAATGGCCCGCGTCGTACGCCGGGTCCGTGTAGCCGAACATGTCGAGGTCCAGCAGCACGAGCCGGTCGCCGGTCCAGAGGAACTGCCCGGCCGCCATGTCGCCATGCACCGGCGCGGGATCGTCGTCGTCGAGGAAGGTCGAGGCCTTTTCCAGCGCGGCCACCAACGGCTTGATCAGCCGCGTGGTTTGCGGCCAGCGGTTGCGCAGGCGCTCGCAGCGCGCGCGCGCCTCCTCGACGAACATCTGCGCGGTGGTCGGTTGCTCGGGGACGATGGCGAGCCGGTGGAGCCTCGCTGCCAGCCGCGCTGCGCGACGCAACAATTCCGGTTTCCGCCCGTCCACGATCTTGGAAAGAAACACGCCGTCCAGCCAGGGGAATACGAGCAGGTTCTCGTGCGGAACAAAGTGCGTCGGCAAACAGATCCCGTCCTGGTTCAAGTGAAGGTTGGCGGCGAGGGTTTGGGAATACGTCCAAACGCGCTGCGCGAAATCATCCGAATACGCCTTCAGCGCGTACGAACGCTCCTCGCCGCCATTCGAGCGGACTTGCGCGCGCAAAACGAAACGGTCCGGATGCACGCTCTCCACGGAGCAGACCACGTCGGCCGGTTTGAAGCCGGCTGGCACGACCGCGCGGAGAAGTTCCAGTGTGGCCGCCGGCTGGAGCAGGCGCGCCAGTTGTGCGCGCACCGTCGTGCGTTGCTCCTTAGTGGGTTTGAAGCGCGAGCGCATGTTCGTGAATTTCTTCATGTGAATCCGGGCCGAGCCATCTCGACACGTACGCCGTCAGCCGCGCGGCGCCATCGAACGACGGGATGAGTTCGCACACGCGGCGGGCGTGGGTCCGCCGATCAGAACGCAGCGCCCACTCCAAGGCGTCGGCCATTGTCCCGGCGTTCAACGTGTGCGGCAGGACGCATCGCGCGACGCCGCGGGCCGCGAGCATGTCGGCGCGAATCTTCTGCTCAATCTTGTGCGTGGCCCGCGGCACGATGACCAGCGGACGCGCCGCGGCGAGCGCCTCGCACACGCTGTTGTAACCGCCCATGCTCACGATGGCGTCGGCGAGCGTCATCAGTTGAAACGTGTCGGCGCACGAAACGACGCGGCACCGTTCGGTGGCACGCGCCCGCAGCGTCGCCTGTTGCTCTGCGGGCATCAGCGGCCCGGTGACCAGCAGCGCGACCAGATCGGGGAAGGTTGCCTCCAGGTGTTCGAGGGCCTGCGCGGTCGCGTCGAGAACCGGAAAGCCATCGTAACCGCTGCCCACCGTCACGAGGACGAACCGGCCGTCCGGCGGCAAGCCGTGTTGCTGACGCACTGCACCGGCGTCGAACGGAGGCAGCTCGCGGACGACGTAACCGCAGTAGTGCAGTTTGCGCTCGACCGACGGCGGGATCGCGTAGGCATCCACCACGTCGTAGAGCTTGGGCGAACCGTAAACCGCGATGCCGTCGAACAGGTTTTCCAAGGCGTCATAGACTTCCAGTTCCCGCCACTGAGCACGGATGGCCGCCGGCTCGTCCATGATGTCACGGAGGCCAAAGACAAACTTCGTCGCGGGGCACTGCGCCTTGAGCGCATACAGGCCATCGCGAAACTCGCCCTTGGCACCGAGCGGTTCGTGATCCACGAGCACCAGGTCTGGCGCCAGCCCGAGGGCCGCTTCCCGAAGAATCTGGCTGCGGATTTTCCGGAAGTGCCCGATGGCCGCGTCCTCCTCCGCTTCCGTTTGTTGAATCGTTTCCGGCGTCAGCCGCGTGGGCAGTTTGATGTAGTCGCAGCGCTTGGGCAGGCTGAAATTGCTGGCGATGGCCGACTTGGTCGCGATGTAGGCGACAAGATTCGGATCGGCCGCCAGCAGGTGCCGCGCAATGGTGAGCGTGCGGTTGATGTGCCCCAGCCCCCGCCGATCCTGGGCGTAAAGCAAAACGACGCGCAGTTCCTGGGGTCTCGAGTAATTCATACAGGCATCACACTCCCTCCGGCAAGGAACGCGAAAAGGGCCGAGAGCAGTGAGGCGGCGCGGCCGGCCGGACGCGTAATGTCGCCGAGCAATTGCGCCAACAGACCAGGGATGCGGTCGAGGCCGTGAAAATCGACGCGACTGCGACCCTCGGGAGCCGGGCCCAGATCGCGCGCCAGCCATTCGGTCAGCGCCCGCGGGCTGAGCTTGTCAGGATGAAGCACATGGACCATGCCGAGGTTTCTCATCCGTTCGGCGCGAATCCACTGTTCGAGGTTGGGCTTGACCCGCGGCACGATCAACGCGTGCTTTTCGAACGAGAGCACTTCGCACATCGTGTTGTACCCGCCCATGGCGATCACGCGCTCGGCGCGGTTGATGAGCGGGGCAGGTTCCGGAACGAATTCCAGCAGCCGGAAATGCGGGCGTTTCTGGATCATCCGGCGGAGATTCTGCCGCGCCTTCCGCGGCATGTACGGGCCGGTCACCACGAGGCCGGTTGTCGCCGGGGGCAGGTGCGCCCGCACAAATGCATCAGCCAGTTCCACGCCGTCGTTGCCGCCGCCCACGGCGCAGAGTGCGAGCCGGCCCGGAGGCAGGTCCGCCAGCAGTTGCGCCGCGTGGGCCTCGGCAAATTTCAGCCGCGGGCGCTGGTCGAGATAACCCGTGTAGCGCACCTTGTTCGCCACCTCCAAGAAAATGCCGTATTCGCGAACGGGGTCATAGACGGCGGGATCGCCGTAAATCCAGATGGCGTCGTAAAATTCGTGGATGGCGTCCCGGTTGCCTTGCTCGGACCAGCGTGTGTACACGGTCTTCGGGTCCTGCAATATGTCGCGCAGCCCGAGCACGCAGCGGGTGCGCCCGTGTCTGCGCAAGCGCGTCAACGTCCGGACCAGTTCGCGCGCCGCGCCCAACGGCAGGTGGTCCACGATGAACAAATCCGGGTCGAAGGTTTTGATCGCGCGCGAAATCACCTTGGCCCGCAGCGCAATGAGGTCCTGCTCGTCCACGTCGAGGAAGCGCGGCTTGATCCAGCCGTCGGCCTCCTTGCGCAGCGCGGGCAGCGTCACGCAATCCACGCCCTGCGGCATTGGCAGCGCGCCCGCCTGCCGCGCCTCGGCAATCATGACGATGGCCGGCTTGAGCGGAGAACAACACAACGCCTGCGCGATCGAGGCGTTGCGCCGGATGTGGCCGAACCCGACCATTCCCGGCGAATACATTGCAATGCGGTAGCGCGGAGTTTTCATGAGTTCGGTCGCTGTTTGATTTCAGTCATGGCAACGCGTGGCGCAGGATTTCACCGGCAACCTGCCTGGCGTCGAAAAATTGCTCCGCGATCTGGCGGGCGGCGCGGCTGTGTTTTTCGTAATCGCGATTGATGGCTTCAAAAGCCCGGGCTGCCCGCTCCGAGGTCGAGAAACGAAACATCCCTTCGCCGTGCGGCAGGAAGGAACTCGGCCCGGTGTCTTGCACCACCACAGGCTTGCCGCTGGAGAGGTAACAGATCGTGCGGTCGCTGACCCATGCGGTCTGCATCCGGACATAGGAAGGCTTGGCGCAACTGAACTCACCGCGCGAGCGCTGTACGTAGGCTTGATACGTTTCGGGCGTGGACGCGACTTCGCGCGAGGGCCGGATGTGCCAGCCGTGCCGCTCCCACTCGTGCTGTTCGGTCCGGTCGCGCTCGGTGCGGAGAAAGAGCGCCAGTTCGAGCGGTTGCTTCGTCAGCGTCGGCAGGTTGGCGAATGCCATGAACGCCACGCGCTTGGTGTTCTCGTAGGTTTCCGTCGCATCGACGATCCAGTCGTCGGCGTCCCAATTGGACACGGTGGTGAACGCCTCGGCGGTCGGATCGAACATCGCTGGCCATTGCTCCAGGCAGATCGGCGGGCGGATATGAATCCATTTCAAACCGCAGTCTGGAAATCGCGCGCGCGGCGTGCCGACGGTTTCTCCGATCGTGAAGTAGAGATCGTGGCGCGCCACGCGAAGCTGGCCGCGGCTGATCCAGAATTGGAGCAGACCCGGATCGATATCGACCAGCGCCGTGCGGCGGAAGCGCGCCAGCAATTCGGGTGCGATGGCGTAGTGAAAGTTCAACAGCAGGTCGGCGCGCTCAAAGATCGCCTCTGCTTCGGCCGCACTCATCCCGACAAATTCACCCGGCATTCCGGGCGCGCCGCCCGGCCCGTCGCGCGGATAAAGAATCAACCTGCCGTCCAGCCCGAAGCGGCTCATGCGGTCGAGGAAAGGAGCGAGCAGCGCTTTCTGCTCCACTTCAGTTTCGCGGCGGCGGAACGCTTCCAGCCAAAAAACCTCGCAGCCTGCCGCGCGCAGACCGAGCACGTATTGCAGATAGACCCAGAAGTGTCCGCCGCCTTCCGGGAAGTTCACGACATTGAAAGGTGAGATGACGATTGTGGGCATCATGAGCCTCGTTCAGTGGGCGAAAATTCCGCGGCGAAATTTTTTCGCTCCCGCAATTCTTGCCCCACGCGGGAAACGGGAAACTGTCTTCGCGGCCGGCGAAAATTTATCGTGCGCGGCGCTGCTCGCGACGTGCCGCTTCTGTTCCGTCAACGCACTGTCCAGCGCCGCCAATAATTGTCGGTCGCCGCCGGTTTCGATGTCGGGTGCCTGCCGCTGGAGACGCTCTGCGAGAGCCAGCACAACGTAAGAGCGAAGATCGTCCGCACTGACCGGGTGCGCGGCGGTCGTGTTGTAATTGTTCAGGAGGATTTCGGTGCAGGCGCGATAGGCTCTCTCGTCATGGGCGGCCAGCGTGAAACAGAGCAGGTCCGCGGCGTAGCCACCGAGATCGAAGCCGGGGTAGGATTGCCGGCACTTCTCGAAGCGAAAGAGGTAAAAGCGCGCGTCCACGCCATAATGGATGCAGTCCCAACCGAACCCGCCGTGGATCGGGACCAGCCGTTGCGGTTGCCCGTGCAACTCTCGCTCGTGAAGGCGTTGCACGAGGGAATGGAAACGATCAACCAGATCCCGCGGGGCGTTCTGTGTTTCAAGCTTTGTCGCGACGCGCGCAAGCATCGCGGAGAGATCCATGCCGGCGGAATCATCCGTGCCGCCGGTGAACGCAACGCGGCTTCGGTGGAGACCGGCCAGTGTTTGTCCGATTCGTTCGGCGGAGTGCCGGAGGGAATTGAGCGATTCGCGGTAGTTCAAATACTCCCAGAGGTTCATCCACGGATCGAATTCGTAGAGGACCAGTCGCGGCTCCCCGGCGGGTCGGGCAACGGGCCGGGGAATCCGCACGCGTTCCGAAATCCTTGCCTCACGCAGCCTGGTGGCGGCCGCGAAGTCCGCTTCGGCGTCCGCTTCCGCCGCGTGAAGCCGCCCAGTGAGAGTCCGCATCGCGGGCGGTTGTCCGTGGCGACCGGCGACGCGGAGCACGTACCGGTTGCCGCAATCGTCACCGGCGCGTCCATGGGTTGCGTAAACGCGGCAAGACTCGATCTCGGACGGGCCGCCCGCGAAACCGGCCAACGCAGCGGTCCTGATCCATTCTGGATCGACGATTTTCGGGGGAGGACTCCCCGGGCCGCTGTTCCGCACTGCCGCAGGGAAAGGGGCGGGTTGATCTTCACTCTGCGCCGCGGGCCGATAGCAAAGAAGCAGCGTGCGCCCGTCGTTTTCGTAGCTGACGGTGGACTTCGCCCGGTGCAGGTTGCGAAATCCGGACCCGTGGTTCACGAAATAGGTTTCCTGCGACTGGAAACGGCGAAACGTACGCGCTGCGTTGAAACCCGGGCCTTCGTCGGTGATCGCGATCAGCGCGCCTTGGCGCGTCAGCGTGAGTTCCACGGAAATCCTCTTGGCGGGATCGCGCCGGTTGCCGTGCTTGCAGGCGTTGCCGAGGGCGTTCTTTAGCGGCACAAGAACGTCCCGGATCAGGTCCGGGCGCGGCACCGACGCGAACCGTTCCAGCAGCGCCGCCTTCAGCAGCGGGAAAACATCGTCGCGGCCGTGACAACCAACGCACACGTGGACATCCCCGTTTGCCACGCGCGGATCAGTGACATCGCGCAACGAATCGCCCGGCGGATTTGGGGCACCGATCTCCGCCAGCATTCCAGCCCGGGTCCAGCTAAGGTCAATCATCGCTCACCTCCTGCAACAAAGTCTGCTGCGCTCGCCGGCCGGCGCCCTCAATTCGTTCAGGACGAACCTCGCCCAACGCGTGGCCCAGGATGTTTCCCGTGATCTGTCCGGCGTCGAAATGAGTTTCCGCCAGCCGGCGCGCGGCCTGGCAATGCCGCTCATAATCGACGTTGATCGCGTCCAGCGCGGCGGCGGCCTGCTGCGGCGTGTTGAATCGGAACATCCCTTCGCCGTTGGGCAGAAACGCACTCGGCCCGGTGTCCTGCACCACAACGGGCTTCCCGCTGGCGAGGTAGCAAAGCGTGCGGTCGCTCACCCACGCATTCTGGAACTTGAGGCACGAGCGCTTGGCGCAACTGAACTCGCCACGTGAGCGCTGGATGTAGGTTTGATACGTCTCCGGCGTGCTCGCGACGTCGCGCGAGTGGCGGATGCGCCAGCCGCGGCTTTTCAAGTCGCGTTGATCCGCGAAGTCGCGCTCGTAGCGAAGGAACAGCGCCAACTCCAGCGGCTGCTTCGTCAATCGCGGCAAATCGGCGAACTCGAGGAACGCCACACGCTTGGTGTTCTCGTAGGTTTCCCCGCCGTCCACGATCCAGTCGGACGCATCCCAGGCAGAGACCGTCGAGAACGCCTCGCAACTTGGATCGAACGTGTACGGCCAGCGCTCCAGACAAACCGGCGGCCGGATGTGAATCCAGTCCAGTCCGCAGTCGGGAATCCTGCTCCCGGCCGCGCCCACGTTCTCGCCAGTCGTGAAATAGAGATCGTGTCGCGGCACACGCACCTGTCCGCGGCTGACCCAGAATTGAAGCAGGCCCGGATCAATATCCACCAGCGCCGTGCGACGGAATTTTTTCAGCAGCGCGGGACTGATCGCATAGTGAAAGTTTAACAGCAGGTCGGCGCGTTCGTACACCGCCTCGGCTTCGTCGCGGCTCATGACCAGGTATTCGTCGGGCAAATCCGGCGACGGCTCCTTGCTGTGCGTCAGATAGACGATGAGTTTGTCGCCGAGGCCCCACGCTTTGGCCCGCGCGCGAAACGTCCTCAGCGCCGCAGACTCGCGTTCCGTCCGGCCCTTGGTGCGGAACGCCTCCAGCCAGTACACGTCGCAACCGAGCGCGCGCAAGCCGAGGACGTACTGCAAATAAACCCAGAAGTGCCCGCCGCCTTCGGGAAATGCGGCCACGTTGTACGGGGCGATGACGACAGTGGGCATGGCGCCTCCTTTATTTGGGCACGGCCTCCAGCAGTTGGTTGAGGCCGTGGTAGCTGGCGAGTTGAATCCCGTGCGTCGCCAGCACCGCGCGGATGGCCGGGTCGCAGAGCGTGCGCAGCTCCGTTTCGCGCTCGGCGCGGTAGCTGCCGCCGTGGTCGCCGTTCGCGTAGCCCGGATGGCAGCTCAGTTCGGTGATGCCGTCGTCGATCTCCGTTTCCAGCAGCTGCGCGAGGCTGGCGACGGTGAGTTGTTCCGGATGCGACTCGCCGTGCCACTGGCCGTAGAATTTGGAGAAGTAACACACGGGCGAATGCTCGCGCAGCGGCAGGCCGTGGCGTTCGGCGAAGCTGAGGAACCCGGGCAACGCGTCCGGCTCGCGATGCACGTTATGATGCGAGTCGAGATGCGTCGGCGCGCGGCCCATCAACGACATGAAGCGATGAAACTGCGCCTCCAGTTCCTCGTGCAGACGATCCTGGAAATCTGCCGGGCTTCGTCCGCCATTGCCGCGAAGCTCGACGTGCAGCCCGACGCTCAACTCCGGCGCAGTGCGGCTCAACGTGGCGGCTTCAGCGCTGCGCGGGCGCGTCACCAGCAGGCTCGTGCTGGTCACGATGCCGCGCTTGTGCGCCTCGATGATGCCGCGGTTGATTCCATGGCTCGCGCCAAAGTCATCGGCGTTGACGATCAGGTATTTCATGCGGTGACGAGGTTGGTGGCTCGGATTTGGGTTTCAATTGGAAGCACCGGCTCCAGGTCTTCAAACCACTGCTCGATCTCCTCCAGCGCCGCGACGCCCCAATCGGCGTGATCGGTCGCGAGCGCGATGGCCGGCCAGATGATGCGGTTGGCGAAGCGCGCGAACTCGTGCGTCTCGAAGAGGAAGTTCAGCGCCTCCGGTTCGGGCAGGCACCAGCCCGCGCGTGTGACGGCGTCCTCGTAAAGTTCCAGCAGCCACTCGCGATGCCCGGCAGGGAAGCGCATCAGAAATGTCGACAGGTCGTACGTGAACGGCCCGACTGCTGCGTGATCCCAGTCGATGAGCCGCGCGCGCAGGCCGTCGGCGGTGGGAATGACGAAGACGTTGATCGCCCACAGGTCGCCGTGCAGCAGCGTGTCAGGACCACCGAGTTCGGCCAGCGCCTGCACGCGCGCGGCGGTTTCTTCGCGGAGCTTGCACAGCCGCTCGAGCAAACGGTCGCGCACCGCGCATTGCGCCGTCGGGGGCTCCCACGCTTCGAGCGCGCTGATGGCGTCGCGCACGTTCGAGTCGTAGAACTGGATTCCCAGATCGCCACCGTGGAGCCGCACCTCGCCGAGCAAGGCATGGCCGGCGAAGTGCGTGTGCATGCGCGCGACCAGTTCGACGGCGGCCCACACCTGCTCACGACCGGGATTGCGTGGATTGAGTTCGTGCGAACCGAGATCGTCGTACACATGCCAGACGCATTCGCCCGTGCGCGCGGCAACGCTGCCGAGCACCGGCGGGCCGCAGTCGTGCAGGCCGATTGCGGGCAGCCAGCGGCGCGCGACCAGTTCATTGCGCCGGGCGATCTCCGGCTTGAGGCGCTTGATGACGACGGAGCGCACGGCGCCATCGAGCGCGAAGCGCAGGCGGAACACCCGCTGGCCGCGCGGTTGCAGTTGGCTCTGCTCGATCAACCGCACCGCGCGACCGTCTCTGGCGAGCAGTTCCGCGAGCAACTCGCGTAGTTCGTCCACGCCGGGCTGGCCAGTGCCTTCGAGAATCTTTTCAAAACCTTCGATCATGCTAACTCCAGTTGACCGCGCGCAGAGCGGCGGCCAGTTGCGGATCATACTTCGGGAACGTCGTGAGGAGCCGGACCAGGAAGTCGTAGGTGTCGCCGACCACACTGGCCGTCTCCCAATAAATCTTGTCCACCAGCCGCAAGACGTTACCGAAATCCGCCAGCCGCCGGAGGTCGCCGACATCGATGTGCCAGCCGCGCTGCCAGATCGCCGCGCAGTAGGCGTCGAGATCGGGACTCACGCAGCGCCCCAACGACTGCGCGAGGTCGGTGGCCGGCATGCCGCAGCCCGCCATTTCCCAGTCATAGACCAGCAGCACCGGCCTGGCGGCGCCGTTCTGGATGCGCAGGTTCTTTATGACGAAGTCGCCGTGAATCAGCGTGCGCGGCCAGCCTTCAAAAAGTTTCTCCAGTTCCGGCCAGTGCTCCTCGATCCTGTCACACCACGAAACGAAGCGGCGCAGCAGCGCGGTCTCGTCCGCGGACAGGACGGGATTGCCGGAGTGCCGTGTTAGCGCGGCCCGGGCCGAGCGCAGCAGTTGCGCGTAATGGCCCGGGCCGCGGTCAGGCAGCAGCGTGTGCAGGTTGGCGAGGAGGGGTGCCCCGTGGACGAATCCCAGCCAGCGCCCCGCCAACACGCGGTCTGCCTGGTTCGCCGGCGAGTACTGGTGCCCGCCGGCGTCCTCCAGAAACAGCCAACAACATTTCCCGTCCGGTTCTTCGACGAGTCCGTAGCATTCCAGCGCTCGCAAAGGCAGGCGCGGGAGATACTCTTCGTAAATCATCCGTTCGAGCGACGCGGTCGCGGCGTGGCAGCGTTTGGCGATGACCGCGCAGCCGCCCGGGCCGGCGCCGTGCAGGCGATACACGGCGGACTTGGTTTTGAGCTTGAGGATCTCGATGCCGGTTGGCTCGCGCCACTCGGGCCACACCTGACGCCAGGCGCGGGCGGCGCGGTGCTCCATCAAGTTGGCCGGCAACACTTCTTTGCGCGCGTGGTCAGACATAAGCGTTCCTCGGTTCGGTGGTAGTCTCGCCGCGCGCGCGGGAGCTTGCGTTCGGCCCGGTCGCCGGGCCGGGTTCGACCGCGACAACGCTTCCCTCCTCGAGCGTCAGGAGCACGTCGCAATGCTTCAGCGCACTCGCGCGGTGGGTGATGATGAAGGTGGTGCGTCGCTGTGTGAGCCGTTCCATCGCCTCAATGATTGCGGTCTCGGTCTTCACATCGACCGAGCTGGTTGGCTCGTCGAGGATGAGGATGGGCGCGTCCTTGAGGAAGGCGCGAGCGAGCGAGATGCGCTGGCGTTCGCCGCCGGAAAGCGTCATGCCGCGCTCGCCCACGAGCGTGCCGTAACCTTCCGGGAGGCGAAGGATGAACTCGTGCGCGTTGGCGGCCTTGGCGGCGGCGACAATTTCCTGCCGGCTCGCGCCGGGCCGCGCATAGGCGATGTTTTCCGCGATGCTCGTCGAGAACAGCACCGGCTCCTGAAGGACCAGCGCGAACTGGTTGCGCAGATCGGCGAGCCTGTAGTCGCGGAGATCCGCGCCATCGAGCACGATTTCTCCGGCGGTCGGGTCGTAGAAACGCGTGAGCAGATTGACGAGGGTGGTCTTGCCCGCTCCGGTCGCGCCGATGACTCCGAGGCAAGTGCCGGGCTTGATCTCGAAGGCAACTTCCTTCAGCACCAGACGGTCGGCGGTGTAGCCGAAGGAGACATTGCGGAAAGCCATCGCGCCGCGCGCGCGCTCCAACGGCCGCGCGTCGGGGCGCTCGACCACGTCGGGCGCCTGGTCGAGCAACGCAAAGGCCCGCTCGGCGCCGGCCAGATGCGACTGCATGTTCGCAATTTTTTTGCTGAGCGTCTTGAGCGGCGCGCGGAGTTGCGCGACGTAGCCCATCACCAGCAAAAGATCGCCCAGCGTCATCGCACCCGTGCGGACGCCGCGGATGCCGATCCACAATACGCCGCCGACGCCCAGCGACGTGAGCAGCGCGACCACCAGCCCGAAGGCGCCCTCAGACACGACTTGTTGCAGGCGCGCGCGCATTCCTTCGTTGGACTTCTGCATGAAACGTTCCTGCTCGCGGTCTTCCTGGCCGAAGGCCTTGACGACGCGCGAGGCGCCGAGCACTTCCTGAACGACGGCGAGCGCGGAGCTTTCGATCCTCTTCACCTCGCGTGACTGGCGACGCAGCCGGTGGCGGTAGATGCGCGTGACCAGCATAATGAGGGGCGCGATCGCCAGCGCCACCAGTGCCAGCGGCAGATTGATCCGCGCGGTGACGTACGCCATCGACACCAGCGTGATCGTCGACGTGACAAACGGCACGATGCCCTCGACGGCGATGCGCTGGATGGAGGTGGCGTCGTACTGGATGCGATAGACTGAATCCGCGGTGCCCTTGGTGTCATGATACGCGAGCGAGAGCCGCTGCACGTGGCGGAACAACTGCGCGCGAAAACCACGAAGCAATCGTTCGCCCGTGTAGGAAGTGAGCCATGAGCTGGCGAAATCGCGGAACTGTCCGAGCACCGCAACGAGGACCACCAGCGCGACCGCGCCCCACAACAGGGCCTCCGGTGACTGCTTGATCGCCGCGGGCAGGAACACGCCGAGCAACGACGGCAGCGGATGCGAATGGATCACGTTGTCCACCGCGATCTTCAGCGGCAGCGGCGTCAGCAGCGCAAGCGGCGCCGAAAGCAATCCGAGCAGGAAGATGCCGGCCAGATGACGCCAGTAGGGCCACACATGATGCGCCAGCCGGAGGAACAGATGCGAGGTCGATGGATGGTTGGTGTTCACGGGTGGTTACGCGGGGCCGATTTTTTCTCTACGCTCAAGCTCCTTGACCACTGCGAGAAATGCCGAGGCGCCGACGGCGCACTCGTGAACGGTGCGCACGATCACTGCGAGAGCCGCGGCAGCGAGCACGGTGAACGCAATCCACGCGTGGGCCAGGGCAGCCGCGATTACCAACACGTCCAGCAACAATTC
>DATDFH010000586.1:0-4091 GCA_036522715.1 Verrucomicrobiia bacterium | reverse complement strand
CTTCGTCAAAGGCGACCGGACCGGCGCGGAAGCGATCTTGCGCGGCGCGCAGAAGCGTTTTCCGCAGGACGACTCGCTGCTCGATGCCCTCGCGCAGATTTATCTTCTCGGCGCCAAGTTCAAGGAAGCCCTTGCCGCCATCGACGCGCACCTCAAGCTCACGCCCGACAGCGTGCACGCGTTGCTCAACAAGGGCGCCGTGACCATCCAGCTCAAGGATTACGCGGGCGCGCTCCCGCCGCTGAACCGCGCGCTCGAACTCCAGCCCGGGAACACCCCCGCGATGATGAATCGCGCCATCGCGCGCCTCCAATCCGGCGACCTCGACGGCGCGCGCGAGGACTACGCCGCGTTGCGCGCGGTGATGCCCAACCAGTTCGCCATCCACTACGGCCTGGGCGAAGTCGCCTATCGAAAGAAGGAGACCAACGCCGCGCTCGAACATTACCGCGCCTACCTCAAGCTTGCTTCGACCAACAGCGACGAGACGATTACCGTCCGCAAGCGCGTCGAAGAGTTGCAAGGCAAGGCCGGCCAATAGTCTCATCCGCAGACCTTCATACTCTTTCTCCTACGCTTACTCTTAATCTTCCCCGACGGAGAAGAGAGTAGGAGTAAGAGAATGAGTAAGAGTAAGACCCGAACGGTTCGTTCGTTGCCAACCCGTCTGTGCTCCTGCACACTCCCGCCCGCGAATGAGCAAACGGTTTTACATCACCACCGCCATCGACTACGTCAACGGCCAACCCCACCTCGGCCACGCGTACGAGAAGGTGATCGCTGACGTGATCGCCCGTTCGCGCCGCGCGCTGGGCGAGGATGTTTTCTTTTTGACCGGCCTCGATGAGCACGGACAAAAGGTCCAGCAAGCCGCCATTGCCGAAGGTAAGAATCCGCAGGGCTATTGCGATGAACTCGCGGCCGTGTGGCGTGCCTTCGCCGCGAAGCTCAAGCTGACCAACGACGATTTTGTCCGCACCACCGACGCGCGTCACAAGGAAGTCGTGCAAGCCATTCTCACCAAGCTTCACGGCGAGGGGCAGTTCTACAAGGCGACCTACGAAGGCTATTACTCGGCCAGGGAGGAATCGTTTCTGACCGACAAGGACCGGCTGCCCGACGGCTCTTTCCCGCCGCACTACGGCGAGGTCGTCAAGCTCTCGGAGGACAACTGGTATTTCAAACTGCGCGAGCACCAGCAATGGCTCATCGAATTCATCGAGGCCAACCCATCGTTCATCCAGCCCGACCATCGCCGCAACGAAGTCCTCGGCTTCCTCAAAAACAACGCGCTCGAAGACCTCTGTATCACGCGGCCCGCCGCGCGGTTGAACTGGGGCATCCCCGTGCCGTTCGATGCCGCGTTCGTCACCTACGTCTGGTTCGACGCCCTCGTGAACTACATCAGCATCGCCGCCGCCCACGGCGATCCCGCCGTGCTCGGCGCTCTCGGTCTCGATCATTCCGCATTCCGCGTTCCGCATTCCACATTTCCGTTGTGGCCCGCCGACCTCCATGTCATCGGCAAGGACATCCTCAAATTCCACGCCGTCTTCTGGCCAATCATGCTCAAGGCGATGGGCCTGCCGTTGCCCCGGCAACTCCTCGTCCACGGCTGGTGGCAGAAGGACGGCGCCAAGATCAGCAAGAGCACCGGCAACATCGTCGATCCCCTCGCCGTTATCGACGAGTGGGGCCTTGACGCCTTCCGCTATTACGTCATCCGCGAACTCGACATCGGCCCCGACGGCAACTGGACCGACGCCGGCTTCCAGTCGCGCTACGCCGCCGAACTCGCCAACGGCCTCGGCAATCTCGTCAACCGTTCGCTCTCAATGCTCAAGCGCTACCGCAACGGCCTCGTCCCCGCGCGCCACGACGAAGTCGCCGCCGACGCCGAGAAAGCGCGTGCCGAAACCATCGAACACCTGCGCAACAGTGAACTCCAGGGTGCGCTCGTTTCCATTTGGTCACTCGTCACCCGTGCCAATCAGTACGTGGACCAGACCGCGCCCTTCAAACTCGCGCGCGACTTGAACCAGGCGAAGCGCCTCGACGAAGTCCTCTACAACCTCGCCGAGACCTGCCGCGTGCTGGCCGTGCTGCTCTGTCCGTTCCTCCCCGACACCGCCGCCAAGATTTTCGCGCAACTCAACCTTTCCGTCGCACCCGACAAACTCTCCGCCGCGCAGTGGGGCGGCCTCGCTGCTGGCCATCAAATCGCCGAACCCGCCGCGCTCTTCCCCCGCAAAGACCTCGCGCCGAAGAAGTGATTGGGCGGCTCCATTGCCTTAGCTTGGCGTGGGGCGCCTTGGGCCACGGTGACACGTTGCCCTTGTGAAACTTTTTCTCGCCGCGCCCGCCGCACTTCTGCACCGGCCGGCCGGACCTGAGGAGTTTGCTCCGGAAATCTCCAGATTGAGCGCGAGGACCCGCGGAATTGTCGATGGCACAGAAACTGTAGATGAAATGGTCGTGTGAGTCGCCTCCGTTGGTGCGAGGCGAGCGAGAAGAATGTGCGCCGGCCCGGCGAAGCGGCAGACGCCGGGCCGGCGGAAAAAAGCAAATCTGCCGGGAAAGGTTCAACATGAATACATTGGTTCGTTGGGATCCGTTCAAGGAAATGGATGACATGCAGAAGCGTCTCTCCACCATATTTGGCCTGGCGCCGTTGCGCCGGGGCGACGGCGAGAAGGAAACCATGACGGTCACCGAATGGTCGCCGCTGGTGGACATCACCGAGGACGACAAGGAATACCTCATCAAGGCCGAGTTGCCCGAGGTGAAGAAGGACGACGTGAAGGTCACGGTCGAGAAGGGCGTGCTCACCATCACCGGCGAGCGGAAGTTCGAGAAGGAAGAGAAGGACAAACGCTATCATCGCATCGAGCGTTCCTACGGCAGCTTCCTGCGCAGCTTCAACCTGCCGGATGACGCCGATGACACGAAGGTCAACGCCGAGTTCAAAGACGGCGTGTTGTTCGTCCACCTCTACAAGAACGAGAAGGCGCGGCCCAAAGCCATCGAAGTGAAGGTTTCGTAAGGCCGACGCGTGAATCGATCAAGGGTCGTGGCGTCGCCATAGGGCGCCACGACCTTCTTGCATCCGGAGAATTCCGTACGAGATTGCCGCATAAGGTTATGAAAAGACTTATCCCCGTTTCCAAGGCGTCCCCGTTGATCGCCCTGCTGCTCGCGTTCAGCGTCGTGGACGGAAAACTGTTCGCCCTGCCTGCGCCAAGACTTCACCTCGACGAGAAGCCGCTTGCGACCGCGGTCAAATCGAGCACCAGCTACGCGCCCGTCATCAAGAAGGCCGCGCCGAGCGTGGTGAACATTTACACGACCAAGACCATCCGCGAAACGCGCCGGATGTCGCCGTTGTTCGATGATCCGTTCTTCCGGCGATTCTTCGGGCAGGAATTCGACGATCGCTCCAGCAGCCGTCCGCGGACGCACGAAGAGCAAAGCCTCGGTTCGGGTGTCATCATTTCTGAAGACGGCTATCTCCTGACCGCCAATCACGTCGTCGAAGGCGCCGATGAAGTGAAGGTCGCGTTGGCCAACGACCACACCACCTTCACGGCCAAAGTCATCGGCACCGATCCGCAGACCGATGTCGCCGTCATCAAGGTCGAGGCCACCAAACTGCCGGCCATCACCATCGGCGACAGTGACAGGCTCGAAGTCGGCGATACCGTGCTCGCGCTCGGGAATCCCTTCGGCGTTGGGCAGACTGTGACGATGGGCATCGTCAGCGCCACGGGCCGCGGCGGCTTCGGCATCGTGGACTACGAGGACTTCATCCAGACCGATGCGTCGATCAACCCCGGCAATTCCGGCGGCGCGCTCATTGACGCCGAAGGCCGGCTCGTCGGCATCAACACCGCCATTCTCAGCCGCAGCGGCGGCAATCAGGGCGTCGGCTTCGCCGTCCCGATCAACCTGGCCCGCAGCGTGATGAACCGGCTTGTGACCGACGGCAAGATCACGCGCGGTTTCCTCGGCGTGAACATCCAGAACGTCAGCGCCGAACTCGCGAAGGAATTCAAACTCGGCGACCAGGGCGGCGCGCTCGTCGGCGGCATCAC
>DATDFH010000585.1:0-3906 GCA_036522715.1 Verrucomicrobiia bacterium | reverse complement strand
ACACCGGCGGCGGTATCGAGGTGGCCGATATTGCTCTTCACCGAGCCGATGGCGCAGAAATTATTTGCCGTCGTGCCAAGACGGAAAGCTCTGGTCAGCCCCTCGATTTCAATTGGATCGCCGAGTGGCGTGGCCGTGCCGTGCGCTTCAACGTAGCTGATGGTTTCGGGCGCGAAACCGGCCATGGCTTGCGCGGTGGCGATGACTTCAGCCTGGCCCTCGACGCTCGGGGCGGTGTAGCCGATCTTGTTTGAGCCATCGTTGTTGATCGCGAAACCCTTGATGACGGCGTAAATTGTGTCGCCATCCACAAGCGCGTCTTCGAGCCGCTTGAGCACGACGAGGGCGACGCCTTCGCCCGCGACCGTGCCCGCGGCCTTCGCGTCGAACGCGCGACAGTGCCCGTCCGGCGATGCGATGCCGCCTTCCTGATAAAGGTAAGCGCGCTTTTGGGGGAACGTGATCGAGACCGCGCCGGCCAGCGCCATGTCGCACTCACAGTTCAACAAATTCTGACAGGCGACGCACACCGCCACGAGCGACGTGGAGCACGCGGTCTGGATGTTCACGCTCGGGCCGCGCAGGTTGAGTTTGTAGGAAACCCGCGTGGGCAAATAATCCTTGTCGTTGCCGAGCATGAGCTGGTGCTCGTTGAGTTGCGCGATGAGGTCGGGGTGCGTGAGCAGGTTGCGCGCGAGGTAAGTGTTCATGCCCATGCCGGCGAAGACGCCGATTGCGCCATCGAATCGCGCCGGGTCGCAGCCCGCATCTTCAAGCGCCTCCCACGCGCATTCGAGGAAGACGCGATGCTGCGGGTCGAGCACCTCGGCTTCGCGTGGCTGCACGCCGAAGAACGCGGCATCGAACAGGTCGGCGTCTTCGAGGATGCCGCGGGCTTTGACGAAATTGGGATTGTCAGTCGGCACGTCCACGCCCGCTGCGGCCAGCTCGTCGTCGGTGAAAAACGAAATGCATTCGACGCCGTCGCAGAGGTTTCGCCAGAACTCGTCAACGTTCCGCGCCTTCGGGAAACGTCCGGCCATGCCAACGATCGCGATGCCCGTCTCGGATTTTTGCGGAGTGCTCATGCCATGACCTCGTGTTCGTGCTTGGCATGCCGCACGACAGCGGCTCGCTTGCGCCGGCCTCGGTCGCGGATTTTTTCCGAAGGCGCTTGCTCGCGCTCGCTCAGGAAATTCGTCAGCGCGCTGATGGTTGGATGCTGGAACAGCTTGACGACGGGCACATCGCGACCGAGTGCGTCGCGCAACCGAGCCTGCATCTGGACGACGAGCAACGAGTGGCCGCCAAGATCGAAGAAGTTGTCGTGCAAGCCCACCTGCTCGACGCGGAGCAATTCGCGCCAGATGCCGGCGACGGTCTGTTCCAGTTCCGTGCCCGGCGCGACGAACGCCGTTCCCAATTCCGGACGCTGACCTTCAGGCGCGGGCAATGCTTTGCGGTTCACTTTGCCATTCGGCGTCAGCGGGAGCGCGTCAAGGAACACGAACGCGGAAGGCGTCATCGCGTCGGGCAATTTGTCCTGCACAAAGCGGCGCAACTCTGTTGCACTCGGCTTCGCGTCCGGCGCGGCGACGACGTAGGTGACGAGCCGCGCATCACCAGGTTGATCTTCACGCGCGGTGACGACGGCTTCACGCACCGCCGGATGACGCCCAAGCACAGACTCGATTTCACCCAGCTCGACGCGATGACCTCGGAGCTTCACTTGATTGTCGAGTCGCCCGAGGAATTCAACCTCGCCGGTCGCGAGCCAGCGACCGAGGTCGCCGGTGCGGTAGAGGCGGGCGTTCGAGTTTGTGTCGAAAGGACTGCAGACGAGTTTTTCCGCCGTGAGTTCAGGCCGGTTCAAGTAACCACGCGCAACGCCTTCGCCGCCGATGAGTATCTCTCCGGGCACGCCGGCAGGCACGGGCTGAAGATTCTTGTCGAGGATGTAGATCTGCGTGTTTGCAATGGGCCGGCCAATGGGCACGGAGTCACCGATCCGTTTCATCTGATGCACAGCAGACCAGATCGTCGTCTCGGTCGGGCCATACATGTTCAGGAGGCACGGCACGACGTCGCCGAATTGCCGCGCCAGCGAAACAGGCAGCGCCTCCCCGCCCAGCAAAAGTTTGCCGAGCCGTCGCATGGCCTGAAGCGATTCCGGTGCGAGAACAAACGATCTCGCCAAGGAGGGAGTGCACTGCACATGAGTGACGCCGTGCCGGAGGATTTGCTCGGGCACCGAACGCCACTGGCCATTGGTGAATCCGCTGTCCGCGGTCGAAGCGGCCATTTGCAGGCGCTTTTCGTCCGGTTGAATGACGACTTTGAAACCGCGCGCGAGCGTCCAGAAAAGTTCCAACGCGGAGATGTCGAACGAGATGCTGGTGAGCGCGAGCCACACGCCAGGCTCAACACCGAGCACGCGGTCTATGCCAGCAAAGAAATTTACGACGTTGCGATGCGTGACCATGACGCCTTTGGGCTTGCCGGTCGAGCCGGACGTGTAGATGACGTACGCAAGCGTGGTTGAGGCTTGAGGGTTGAGGGTTGAAGTGTGAGGCGTGGTGCGTGGTGCGCGGTGCGTGAACCGCGGCGCGTCGAGGCAGATCAGCTTGAGATTGCGAATTTGGAATTTGAAATCGTGTTGAAGCGCGTCCTGCGTGAGCAACACCGGCACCTGGGCGTCTTCGAGCATGAACGCGAGCCGTTCCTTTGGATACGCGGGGTCGAGCGGGACGTAACAGCCACCGGCTTTCAGGATGCCGAGCAGGCCGGTCATCATCTCCAGAGAACGCTCCACGCAAATGGCCACGCGCACGTCCGGGCCGACGCCGAGTCCTCGCAGTTCGTGGGCGACGACGTTCGCGCGCTCGTTCAATTCGCGATAGGTGAGTTGTTCGTCCTCAAACACCACGGCCACGGCGTCCGGCGTGCGCTCGACCTGTTCCTCGAAAAGCTGGTGCACGCATTTGTCGTTCGGGAATTCCGCGCGCGTGCTGTTCCACTCGACGAGTATTCGGTTGCGCTCGGTCTCGGTGAGGAGCGGTAACTGCGAGATGCGTTGCCCCGCATCAGCCACGATCGCTTCGAGCAACGTCTGATAATGGCCGAGCAACCGCGTGATGGTTTCCGTGTCGAACAAATCGGTGTTGAATTCCACGTAGCCCGCGAGGCCGGTGGTCGTTTCTTCCATCGAGAGCGTAAGGTCGAACTTCGCCGTGCCGCTGTGAACGGGCAGCGGCGTGAGTTTCAGTCCGGCCAATTCCAGCGGACGCAGCGGCTCGTTTTGCAAGACGAACATGACTTGAAATAGTGGCGAGCGGCTGAGGTCGCGCTCCAGTTGCAACGCCTCCACGAGTTTCTCGAAGGGCAAATCCTGATGCGCGTAAGCGTCGAGCGCCGTCTGCCGGACACGCTTGAGCAGCTCGCGGAACGGCGGGTCACCGGACAGATTGCCGCGCAGCACGAGCGTGTTGAGGAAAAAGCCGATCAGATTCTCGGTCTCGACGCGCGTTCGCCCGGCAACCGGCGAGCCGACGAGAATGTCTTCCTGCCCCGTGTAGCGATGCAGCAACGTTTGGAATGCCGCGAGCAACAACATGAACAACGTGACGTCTTCGCGGCGGGCGAGCGCGTTGAGCGACGTTGCCAACCGACCGGGCAGCGCGAAGTGTTGGAGTGCGCCGCGATACGTTTGCAAAGGCGGACGCGGCCGATCGGTCGGCAAATCGAGCGTCGTCTGTGCGCCGCTGAGTTGCTGTTTCCAGTAGGCGAGTTGCTTTTCGAGCACGTCGCCTTGCAGCCACTCGCGTTGCGAACGCGTGAAGTCGGCGTAGTCGATTGGCAGGTCTTGCAACGGCGAAGGACGCCCGTGCGAGAGCGCTTCGTAAAGCA
>DATDFH010000584.1:0-2104 GCA_036522715.1 Verrucomicrobiia bacterium | reverse complement strand
ATCCTCATCCTCGACGAGCCGACCAGCTCGGTGGACGTGCGGACGGAAGCGGCGATTGTCGAGGCGATGGAGCGGCTCATGCGCGGGCGCACGACGTTCATCATCACGCATCGCGAGAGCGCGCTGAAGCATTGCGATCACATTCTGAGAATTGAGCACGGACGGGTCGTGAGCTTCGAGGCGGTCGAGGCGGTTGGGGAACCGGAAATCGCCCTCGAGCGAAGTTCTGTTTATGTCTAATCATGCCGCCAAAGAAGCGTTGCCCGCCAATCTCTCGGACCACCGGGCTGCGAAAGCCTGGCGCCAACTCGAGCCCGCGTGCCCGGCGCCGCGCCAGATCGAAATCCTGAAGCTGAAAACCAAGTCGGCCGTTTACCGGCTGGTCGGCGTGGGGCCGGGCGGGTTATCGGTCGTAGCCAAAAGGTGTCGCGCGGCCACGGCAACCGTGGAGCGGACAATTTACGATCAATTCCTCGCGAGCTTGCCGTTGCCCACCTTGCGTTGCTACGGATTTGTTCCGGAGCCGGCGGGTGACTTCGGCTGGCTGTTTGTGCAAGACGCCGGCCAGCACGCCTACTCGCCGGCCAACGACGATCATCGCGCTCTGGCCGGACGGTGGCTGGGAACGATTCACCGCGCCGAACTCTCCGCCGACCTCAAGGCGCGGCTGCCGGATCGCAGCCCGGCCCATTACTTGCAATCGCTGCACTCGGCGCGGGCCGTGATGCTCGAACACATGGACAATCCCGTCTTGTCGGCGGACGAGATGGCGCTGTTGCGGAGGACCGCGGAGCAGTGCGACCTGATCGAGGCGCACTGGGAAGAGTTGGAGAATTCTTTTGAAGGCCGCCCGCGCTCGCTCGTGCATGGCGACTTTGTCATCAAGAACCTGCGCCTTCGGAACGGCGCGGACGAACCGACTTTGCTGGTTTACGACTGGGAGATGGCGGGCTGGGGCGTGCCCGCGACCGACCTGGCGCAATCGCTCGGGCGCTGCGCTAGTCCTGACCTGGAGACGTATTGCTCGGTGCTCAATCAGGATCTTCCGGAGCGCGACATTCATGCCGCTTCACCGTCCGGCGCAGCTCCCACCGTGAAGCGGACTGAAGCCCGCGCGCCGAGGGTCGAAGTCTCTGACCTGCGGCGGCTGGCGGACTACGGCAACCTGTTGCGACTGGTGGACAAAATCTTCTGGGACACGGTCGGCATCGGCGGCAACACGCGGGAGTTTCTGCTCCGGCCCGTCCTCGCGCTCAAGAATTATGAACCGCAACTCGAGGCGGCGTTGCGGGCGCTCGATTGGAAAAGTCCAAGACCCAAAGCCCAAAGCCCAAAGTCTGAAACCTGCGGCGCGAGTCGCGACGCGACTGCGGACTTTCGGCGCGAAGCTTTGGCATCGAGCCAGGACTGGAGGCCGCATGATTGAAGGCTTGAACAGAATCCTCGAAGACAGCGGGCTGCCCGGCTTGACCGAGTTGCGCGGGTTGCTCAAGGAACTGCTCGGCGGGGACGGGATCACGGGCCGGTTGCTTGAGCAGCAGATGTTGCAACCAAAAGGTTCGCGCGTATTCCGGCTGCGTTTCGACATCAACGGCCAGACGCGCAGCGTGGTCATCAAACGACTGAAGCCGGAGATCGCCCGGCGAAATGAATTGGTGGCAAAACGCTGGTTGCCGGCCATCGGGCTGGGCGACGGCGGCGTGCCGTTGTTGGGCAGCGTCGCCGAACGAACTGGCCGGTGCGTCTGGCAGGTCTATGACGATCTTGGCCGGCACGAACTCAATCCGCGCGCGCCGGACCGTGAACACGTCGGCGTCGCAGTTGAACTGATCGCGCGGATGCACACGCAGTTCGCGGGACACGCGTTGCTCGGTGAAGTCCGGCTAAACGGCGGCGATTTGGGAATTCACTTTTACGAAGCGAACGTCCGCGACGCGATTTATGCGCTCGAAGCATGGGAGCCTGAAGCGCGGCAAAACGGATTGCGCGACCGGCTGCTGGAGCGGCTCTACAGTCTGCGCGATCAACTGCCGCGTCGCGCGCACGCCATGAACAGGTGGGGTGGGCCGGAGACGTTGCTGCACGGCGACCTGTGGGCGATCAA
>DATDFH010000583.1:0-2071 GCA_036522715.1 Verrucomicrobiia bacterium | reverse complement strand
ACCGATGGTCATCGACAGGCCGACGCCCGCGCCCCACATGTTCAGCGCCGGCGCACGGCCCGGCGCGGCGTCGAGCAGGTAGCGCTCGCCGTAATCAGTGAACGCCACGGCGCGGACGTAGGTGGCGAGGTCGCCGTCCACGTAACCGATGTTGACGAGGGGCGAGCGCAGTTCGTTGAGCACGCGCCAGCCGGTGTCGCCGTATTCCTCGCCTTCGAGGTAACCGCGTACGCCCGCCAGGCCGCCGATGCCGAATTGTTCGTTGTTGAGCAGCGGTTGGCAGGTCCACTGGCCGTTGGCGCGAACGGAGAGGGTCCATTCGCCGAAAAGTTTTTGCTCCCGCGCGATGCCGAAATTCACCAAGTGATACGCAGCCGTTGCATTCGTACTGTAAACCGCCGCGACAAACTCCCGCCGGCCCGAAAAGATCTGCGGATTGAGCGACGCGCTGACGCTGAAGCTGGTGCTCCCAAATTTGTCGGCGACCAACGTGTCCACGCCGACCGTCAATGGCAGGTAGTCCACGTGGCGGAGGTTGGCCGGCTGGCTGAAGGGCACGACCGTCGTGAGGTTCGTCGTCTGGCCCGCGGCGTTCGTGAGCGTTGTCGAGGTGATGAAGACGTTCGTGTTGAAACTGGTGAGCCGGTAAGCCTTGAAGTCGATGCCGGCCGAAAATACGGAGCGGCTGCCGGGCGACTCCCAGAGCGGCAAGGTGAGCCGCGTGCCAAGGTTTTCGTTGACCGTGAGGTCCTGGCCGGCGGGCTGCGAGCTGATCGTGACCAGCGGCGTTTGCGCTGCCACCGTCACCGCGCCAAGCCGCACGCCTGAGTCCGAGTCGGAGCGCGACCCGTAGAAGATCATTTCGGGATGGCCGGTCAAAGCCGGCGGGCGGAAGCGGTGCGTCACTTCATCGTAGCCGAATTCGGACGACTTGACCTCGCGTCGCAACGCGTCAGCCGCCGCGAAATCCAGCGGCATCCGGTAGAATGCGCTGTAGTTGGCCACCAGCGGCTGATCGAAAAAGCGCGGCAGGCGGTCGTCGCTTTTCATGTCGAGCGGCGTGAAGCCATATTGCAATCCGACCTGGTGCTCGCGGTCCCAGAGATTGTTGAATTGCAGCGACGTGTTCAGGCGCTGTTCCGGCGTGCCCGGGGTGAACTGGTTGTTGAAATCAAGCCGGCCGTGCAGCGGGAAGCGGTCCTTGACCTTGAGGGTGAGCGCGGTGGTGCCCGGCTCGGGGCCGGGGCCAATCACGGGATAAATCTGCCGGTCGCGACTGGCGTTGGCGCGATCGAGCTCCTGCTGGAAGGCGAGGCTGTTGAGAATGGTGTTGGTCCGCAGCGAGGGCAGCGCGCGCAGCACGTTGTTGGAACTGAACCAGTGGTTGTCCACGACCTGGATGTCAGCCAGCCGGCCTTCGGTGACCTGCACCTTCACCACGCCGTTGGTGAGTCGTTGCTGCGGAAGCGACACCGACACGGTGACGTAGCCGCGTCCGCGATAGGCCAGTTGCAGTTCGGTCAGGGCGGCGCGGATGTCGTCGAACGTCTTGTTCGCGCCGATGTAATCCTTGACCACGTTCACGATCATGTCCGGCGTCAGGACGGTATTGCCGAGAACTTCGTAGCCGAGCACTTGAAATGTTTTTGCCGGCGGGTTGGTCGCCGGCGGAGGCGCAACGGCGGCGAAAAGTTTTGGAGCCGGTGCGTCCTCCGCGCGGACGGCCAGCGCGAACGCGAGCGCCGCGACGCTGAACACAACCCTGAGGGGAGCGGACCGGCGTGCGACGCGCTTGCGCATTCCCTGGTCGCGCCACGCGGAAGGCGTCACGCCGAAACGGCGCTTGAAAAACGTGTTGAACAGCCCGGTGTGGCGGAAGCCGCTGTCGAGGGCGACCTCAGTGATCTTGGAATCCGATTCGCGCAACAACTGGCGCGCGCGCTGGAGACGCAGTTCGCGCTGGTGCGTGTGAAACGAAGAGCCGAATCGCTGCCGGAACAGCCGGTTGAAATGCCGCACGCTGCATCCGCACGCGCGCGCCAGATCGGCCACGGGCGCCGCGAGCAATTCT
>DATDFH010000582.1:0-10889 GCA_036522715.1 Verrucomicrobiia bacterium | reverse complement strand
ACAGTGGCGTATCACTTTGTCGCGCGGGCGGGAAATGAAGTCGTGATCGGCAGCTGGACCGAGACCAGCCTCCAGCTCTTTCGCGGCAAGGCGCTCTCCAAAGCCGAAGTGAGTGCGGCGTTCAAACCAGGGGCGGACAGCCGGAAATGATTCAGTCCGGCGTGCGGTCGCGGCCGCGCCGTCCTCGACTCGTGCCTGCCGTGCGCGTACTCTCGGCGCGTGTTTCGTCCGTGCATTGACCTTCACGAAGGCAAGGTGAAGCAGATCGTCGGTGGCTCGCTCTCCGACGGCGGCGCGGGTTTGCGCACCAACTTCGTATCGGAGAAACCCGCGTCGTGGTTCGCGGAACTTTACAAGCACGACGGTCTGCGCGGCGGGCACACCATCCAACTCGGCCCCGGCAATGAGACCGCCGCTCGCGCGGCGCTCGCGGCGTATCCCGGCGGTCTCCATCTCGGTGGCGGAGTGAACGTGGAGAATGCGAAGGGCTGGCTCGACGCCGGCGCGTCGCACGTGATCGTCACCTCGTGGGTCTTCCGCGATGGGAAACTCGATTGGGAGCGGCTCAAGTCACTCGTCGCGGCCATCGGCAAGGAGCGGCTCGTCCTCGACCTGAGCTGCCGCATGCGCGACGGAATATATTTTGTCGTCACGGATCGCTGGCAGAAGTTCACCGAACTCATCGTCAACGCGAAGTCGCTTGAAGAACTGGCGGGTTGGTGCGCCGAGTTTCTAGTTCACGCCGTCGATGTCGAGGGCCTCTGCCGCGGCGTGGACCTGGAGTTGGTGAAGTTGCTCGGCGAAGCGTCGCCGATCCCGACGACTTACGCCGGCGGCGCGCGCTCGCTGGAGGATTTGGACCTCGTGACACGCGTGGGCCACGGGCGCATCGACCTGACCATCGGCTCCGCGCTCGACATCTTTGGCGGCACCGGCGTGCGCTACGCCGACGTGGTGGAGTACAACCGGCAACTCGATTCCCTCTGGGACGGCCGGGATTAACGCAAAGGCACAGCGTGTCTTTGAGTTTATTCCAGCGCCACCTGCCCGCTGGCCACACGCGCGTAGTAGCCACACTTGGCCAGCAATTCCTCGTGGCTGCCCATCTCGGAGATGCGGCCGTTTTCGAGCACGATGATTTTCGCGACGCGGCGGATGGTGCTCAACCGATGCGCGACCATCAGCACCGTTCGACCCTCCATCAAGTCATTCAGGCTTTGCACGACGAGCGCCTCGCTCTCCGCGTCGAGCGCGCTGGTCGGCTCATCGAGCAACAGGATCGGCGCGTCTTTGAGGAATGCGCGGGCAAGGTTGAGCCGTTGCTTCTCGCCCACGCTCAAGCGCGCCGCGCCCTCGCCCACCTGGGTGTCGTAACCTTGCGGCAATTTTCGGATGAACCCGTCGGCATTCGCCGAGCGGGCGGCGGCCTCGATCTCTTCGCGTTTCGCACCGGGCCGGCCGTACGCAATGTTCTCCGCGATGCTCGTCGGCAGGAGGACCGGTTCCTGCAACACCACCGCGATCTGCGCCCGGAGGTCCTTCAGCTTCAACTCGCGCAAGTCCGCGTCGTCGAGTTTCACCGCGCCGGTGGTCGGATCGTAGAAGCGGGGCAGCAAATTCATCAGCGTGGTCTTGCCGACGCCGCTTGGCCCGATCAGCGCGGCGGATTCGCCGGGTTGGAGCGTGAAGGAAATGTTGCTCAGGATTTCGCGCTCCTGCTGGTAGTGGAAGGAGACGTTGTCGAAGAGGATTTCGCCGCGGACGAGAAGCGCTGATGCTGGATGCTGGATGCTGGATGCTGGATGAGGCGCGTCGGGGCGCGTATCGAGGATCGAGGATCGAGGATCGAGCATCCTTGCGACCGCCCTCGCGTTCTCCGCCTCCTTCACCTCCTCTTCGCTGTCGAGGATCTCGAACACGCGTTTCGTTCCGGCCCGCGCGCCCGCCAGCGTCGCGCCGACGTGCGAGAGCTGGTTGAGCGGGTCGTAAAGTTGCGCCAGATACGCGAGGAAGATCAGCAGTGCGCCGACTGTCAGCTTGCCCGCGAGCACCTGCGTCGCGCCGAGATAGACAATCGCCGCCGTGCCCAGCCCGAACGCCGTGGTGATGGCGAGCCAGTAGATGAGTTCCCAGCCGTGCTGCGCGAGGCGCTTCTCCTGCGCGGTGGCGGTCTGCGTGGTGAATTTTTGCTCCTCGTGCTCCTCGCGCGTGTAGCTCTGGATGAGCGGCAGCGCGGCGATGTTTTGCTGGACGAGCGACGCAACCGCGCTGTCGGCCTGTTGCGCCAGCGCGCCGCGCTCGGTCATCTTCCGGCCGAAGAAACGGATCACGCCGACGACGAGCGGAATGGTGGCTACCGCCACCAATGTGAGCAGGACGTTCATCCGCAACATCACGGCGACCATCAGCACCAGCGCGCACGCCGCGCTGGCGGCGGTCATCACGCCCTGCTGGAAAAGATTTTGAAACGACATCGTGTCCCAGGCCGCGCGGTAGATCAGGTCGCCCGTGCGCGCGCCGTGGTGGAACTTGAGCGAGAGCCGCTGGAGACACGCGAAGACTTCGTCGCGCACCCGCCGCAATCCCCGCAGGCCGATGCCGATGGCGAGGAAGTTCTGCCACGCCGAGAGCGCGCCTTGGAGCAGATGCAGGCCGAGAATGAGGAGGCTGAAGACGACCAGCAGGCACGCCTTGCAGTCGCCGCCGGCCCAACTGCCGATCCACGCGGGCACCGGCTTGTTGCCAAGCACGCTGTCCACGATGAGCGCCAGCGGCCAGGGCTTGAGCAGGTTCAACGCGATGTTCACCAGCATCAGCGCGAGCACAAACGCGATACGCGCCCGGTCGGGGCGGAAGAAACGGAGTGCGCGCTGGAGGTCGTGAGCCAAGCGGCAGAAGAATTAACGCAACGGCGCAAAGACGCAAAGACGCAATCGCCCCGCCCGTCGCGCGGTTCACTTCGCAGTGCTCAAGGCAAACACATGCCGTCGTCGATATGCCGAGGGGGATTCCTTCGTCGCCGACTTGAACTGCGTCGAGAAAAAAGCGGACGACGAATAACCGCAGTCCATCGCCACGCTGGTGACGTTGTGGTTGGGGTCCTTCAACAGTTCGCACGCCTCGTGGATGCGCACCTGGTTGATGAACTTGACCGGCGTGGTGTTGTAAGTGCGTTTGAACGTGCGCTGAAACTGGCTCGCCGACAGGTGCGCCAGCCGCGCCAGTTCCTCGACGCTGAGCGGCTGGCGGAAATTTTTCTGGATGTGCGAGACCACGTTCGCCATGCGCACCAGCGGCGTGGCGTGCCGGCTTTTTTGGCGTGTGTAGAGCCGCGAGAGATACGCGGCCAGCAGCAGAAAATTGTTTCGCACCACCGTCTGCCAGCCCTCCTCTTTTGCGTCCATCTCGTTGTGCATCGCCGTGACGAGCGAGGTCACGTGGGCGAGTTCGGCGGGCGTGAGATGGAGCCGCTCCTTGAATTGCTTCGGGTGTCGCGAGCGCGGGATCAGGTCGAACAGCGCGTGGTAACCCATCATGCGGTCGAGGTCGCGCTGGCCGCCGAGGAACTGCCGCGGATCGAACATGACGTTGCACAGCTTCAATCCCTGCGGTTCCTGGAAGCCGTGGCGCGTGTTGTCGCTGATCACGAACACGTCGCCGGCCTCCAACGGATGGTTTTCGTAATCGGTCAGGTGCGTCGCCCGTCCGCCGAGCACGACGCAGATTTCCGAGTACTCGTGCGCGTGCATCTTGAACGAGTCCGCGTGTTCGACGAACGCGACGCGCAGCCGGAAGCCCGGCTCCGGCATGTCGCCCGCATACGTGCCGTAACATACCTGCTGGCGCGCGCGTCCGCCGACGAGTTCAACGGCCGCGCCGACCGGCCGTGCGCTGCGGGCAGCGGTTCGTTTGGCCGGACGTGAGCGTGGAGGCGTCATGGTTGCGCGGCACAAATTGAAATCACCGCCCGCCGCTGGCAACACCGAAACCGGCCGGCAAGGTCATGCGCCAAAATTGAAAAGCTTCGGCAGGATAGTGGATGCCTTGCCGCGAATTTCTGCCAGTATGGACCGGTCGAATAAGAGCCGGTTTCAACTCCTGGCATCGGCTCGATGAATCGAGTGATGACGGGCGCGCCGGACGTGATAAACTGACATGCGATTCACCGGCACAATTGACATGAACGCTTTGCGCAAAGTTGTCCTGCCCGCCCTGGTGCCGCTCGCGTGGTTCGCGGGCGCTGCTCCCGGGGTGGCGGCGGCGGATGCGAACTACGAGGCCGAGGCGCTCTTCGTGCGTCGCGTCGCGCCGGTCTTCAACGAGAAATGCCTCGCGTGCCACGGCGGCGACGAGCAGAAGCTCAAAGGCGGTTTCGACATGCGCACACGGGCCGCCCTGCTCAAAGGCGGCGACAGCGAGAAGCCCTCACTGGTTCCGGGCAAGCCAGATGAAAGCCCCCTTTATCTCGCCATCACCCGCAAGCACGACGACTGGGAGCCGATGCCACCGAAGGAGGCGGACAAACTCACCGCCGAGCAGGTCGGCTGGATCAAGCAGTGGATTGCCGGCGGCGCGCAGTGGCCCGACGAAACGCGCATGAAGGAACTGGCCAGGGCCAACGCCGACAAATGGTCAGCCGAGGACGGCATCACGATGAAGACCAGCGGCGGGCTTTCTCCTGAATGGACCAACCGAAAATACAAACCTGAAGGCTTGTGGGCGTATCAGCCGGTGAAGAAACCGGCTGTGCCAACGGGGAACGCTCGCAATCCGATCGATGGCTTTCTCGCAGCGAAGATGCCCGCCGGGCTCCAGCCCGCGCCCGCCGCGGATCGCCTCACGCTCATTCGCCGCGCAACATTCGATCTGACCGGCCTGCCGCCGAAGCCGGAGGAGATTGAAGCGTTTGTGAAAGATCCGCTGCCAGACGAGCAGGCGTTCGGCAAAGTTGTCGAGCGCCTGCTCGCCTCGCCGCACTACGGCGAGCGCATGGCGCAGCACTGGCTCGACGTGGTGCGTTACGCGGATTCGAGCGGCTTCGCCAACGACTTCGAGCGCGGCAACGCGTGGAGATATCGCGACTACGTCGTGCGCGCTTTCAATTCCGACAAGCCCTACAGCCAATTCATCCGCGAGCAGCTTGCCGGCGATGAGATCGCCGAGGCGCGGCGCAAGTCCGCTTCCGTTCCCGACGAGGGTGGCAATCTGACTGATGCTTCCAGCGCGAGCGACAGCGAACTGCTCATCGCGACCGGCTTCCTCCGCATGGGCCCATGGGAATTGACCGGCATGGAGGTCGCCAAGGTTGCGCGCCAGCGTTTCCTCGATGACGTGGCGAACAGCGTGGGCGAAACGTTCCTCGCGCACTCGCTGCAGTGCGCGCGCTGCCACGACCACAAGTTCGATCCGGTCCCGACGCGCGATTACTATTCATTGCAAGCCGTGTTTGCCACGGCGCAACTGAGCGAACGGCCCGCGCCATTTCTGCCGAACGAGAACACCGCCGGCTTCGCGGAGAAAAAGTTTCTCGAAGCGCGGCGCGGCGAGTACCTCGCGATGTTGAAGCAGCTCGACGAGAAGCTCGTGAAGAACGCCGGGGTTTGGTTCAAGGACAAGGGCCTCGACCCCGCCAAGTGGAATGCCGCCATCGAGCAGGCCCGTGGTCAGGCGCCGGTGAACCGCAACGGCAAGCGGCGCGAGTATGGCAGCCTCTTCGACGGCGCGCGGGCGGCCATGGCGAAGCAGGGCGTGCCCGAGGATCAGTACCCGCCCAAGCTCGTCGGCTTCACGCCGCAGGACTACGGCAACGAGCGCGTCGCGCGCAAAGGACTCGAACGCCTCAAGTGGGAACTCGACCGCTACGAGCCGTTCGCGCTGTCGGTTTACAGCGGTCGCACGCCCGATGTGAAAGCGGTGCTCGCGCCGGTGCGCATGCCTCCCAATCGTATGACCGACGGCGAACTGGAAGAAACGTGCGTGCTCACCGGTGGCGATCCGTTCGCCTCGGGTCAGAAGGTGAAGCCCGGTGTGCTCAGCGTGATCGGCGCGGTGCAGAAGACACCCATCCCCGACGCCATTGAAGGCCGGCGCAAGGCGTTCGCCGATTGGATCGCCAGCCCGGAGAATCCGCTCACCACACGCGCCATCGCGAATCGCATCTGGCTCTGGCATTTCGGCCAGCCCATCGCAGGCAACCCGAACAATTTTGGCAGCACCGGCAAGAAGCCCACGCATCCGGAGTTGCTCGACTGGCTCGCGGCGACGTTTGTCGAGCAAGGTTGGTCGTTCAAAGCGATGCACCGGCTCATCCTGAGTTCCGAGGCGTATCGACGTTCCGCGAACTTTCCTGACCGGAAAACCCTCGCCGAGAAAGACCCGAACGACACGAGCTACGCGGTCTTCAAGCCGCGCCGGCTCACCGCGGAGGAACTGCGCGACTCGATGCTTGCCGCAACGGGCGAGTTGAATCCGACGCTCGGTGGCATTCCGAATCGTCCCGAGATCAATCTTGAAGCCGCGCTCCAGCCGCGCCAGGTCATGGGCACGTTTGCCAATGCGTGGACGCCAAACCCGAAACCCGAGCAGCGGCATCGTCGCTCGATTTACGCGCTCCGAATCCGCGGATTGCCGGATCCATTCCTCGAAGTCTTCAACAATCCCGCGCCCGACTTCTCGTGCGAGAACCGGGCCACTTCGACCGTCACGCCGCAGGTCTTCAGCCTTTTCAACGGCCGCGCGAGCTATGACCGCGCGCTCGCGCTTGCCAATCGTGCCGTGAAGGAAACGAAGTCCGACGAAGGAGCGCTCACGCGTTGCTTCCAACTCGCCTACGGCCGCAAGCCCGGCGCGGATGAACTCAGGGCCACCCTCGCCCACTGGCGCGCGATGGAATCGAAGCAGAATTCCACGAAGGTCGAATCGCCCAAGCCGCCGCTCGAAGTGAAGCGCGAGGCCGTGGAGGAAAACACCGGCGAGAAATTCACCTTCAACGAGAAGCTCGAAACCTACGCCGAGTTCGTCCCCGATCTCCAGCCGGGCGCCGTGGACGCCCGCACCCGCGCGCTGGCCGACGTGTGCCTCGTGCTCTTCAACTCAAACGAGTTTGCGTATGTTTACTGACCGGACGTCATCATGAAGCCTTTCTTCCCCTGTGCTGGTTCCCGCGCGCTTCACGCTCCGACGCGCCGTGAGTTCATTTACAGCCTCGGCACCAGCGTCGGCAGCGTGGCGTTCACCGCGATGATGGCGCGCGACGTGGCCGCCGCCGAGAAGGTCAGCCCGCTCGCACCGAAGGCCGGACATTTTCCCGCGAAGGCGAAGAGTTGCATCTTCCTCATGATGGAGGGCGGGCCGTCTCACATCGACACGTTCGACCCGAAGCCGGAGCTGGAGAAACAGCACCTCAAGGAGTTCGTGCGCGAGGGCAAGCAGAAGTCCGCGATGGAAAGTGGCAAGCGCTACTATGTAAAAAGCCCGTTCAAGTTCCGCAAGGCCGGCAAGTCGGGCGCGGACATGGCGGAGAACTGGGAGCACCTCGCGAAGGTCGCCGACGAGATTTGTTTTTGGCGCGGCTGCCAGGTGGACTCGGTGAATCATCCGACGGCGATGTATCAGATGAATTGCGGCAACCGCTTCGGCGGCGACCCGGGCATCGGCGCGTGGGTGACTTACGGCATCGGCTCGGTGAACCAGGATTTGCCCGGCTTCATCGTATTGCCGGAGATTTCGTATCCGCAGGGAGGCGCCGCGAACTGGAGCAATGGTTATCTCCCCGCGAGTTTCCAAGGCACGCCGCTCCGCGCGAAAGGCTCGCCCATCCTTGACCTCACGCCGCCCGCCGGCATCACGACGGAGCACCAGCGCGCGAATCTTGACCTGCTCGCGAAGCTCAACACGGCCCATGCCGCGCAGCATCCCGGCCACGACGAACTCGCCGCGCGCATGGACAATTACGAACTCGCCTTCCGCATGCAGATGCAGGTGCCCGGCGTGCTCGACCTCTCGAAGGAGGACGCGAAGGTGAAGGAGTCCTACGGCATCGGCAAAGACGCCACCGATTCTTTCGGCCGCAAATGTCTCCTCGCACGCAAGCTTGTCGAGAAAGGCGTGCGCTTTATCCAGCTCTACAACGGTACGTGGGACAGCCACGATTACATCGAGCGCGCGCACGGCAATCTTGTTCGCGGCGTGGACCAGCCAATTGCCGCGCTCATCGCCGACCTCAAGCAGCGCGGCCTGCTCGACAGCACGCTCCTTGTCTGGTGCGGCGAGTTCGGCCGCACGCCCGACAACGGCGTCCGCGGCGGCACCGCCTACGGCCGCGATCACAATCCCAAGGCGATGACCATCTGGCTCGCCGGCGGCGGCTGCAACGCCGGCCACATCATCGGCGCGACGGACGATTTGGGGATGCAAGCTGTCGAAGGCATCGCGCACGTCCGCGATTTCCACGTCACGCTGCTGCGCCTGCTTGGCCTCGACGACAACAAACTCAACTACTACCACGCCGGCCGCTTCAAGCAGCTCTCGCAATTTGGCGGGCAGGTGATCAAGGGTTTGATCGCGTAATCTGCCTTCACTGCCGCGAGCAAATGTAGAGGCGGAATTGCGTCATCGGCCGGCCGTGATGGAGGGACCAGAAGTCGTCCACCAATTCGATGCGATTGAACTGCTCCTGCAACGCTTTCGGGAGCAGCGTCTCGGCGTAGGCGACGAACAGCGCGTGCGTGTCGGGCCGGACTTCATAGCCGGACCAGAGAGAGAATTGCGTTGAGCCGTAAGGTTCGGGCGGCAGATAAGTCACCGGCCGGTCGGGCAGGTAAAACGTCATCATGCTCGCGAGGTAATAGTGGTGGGCGATCAGCACCTTGGCCTGATGTTTCTCCCGCGCCGCCTGGATGTGCACGGCGAAATCAGCCCAGCCTTGCGCGCGGCGCAGCGGATCCTTGGCCGGCGGGAGGTGCAAATAGGAGGTGTCGTGCAGTACGACGGTCATCAGCGACGCGATCGCCAGTGCGGCACCGATTCCCCAACGCCACGCGGGCCGGCGCGCGACCAGCTCCCGCCAGAAAACCACGGTGAAGATCACGCCGGTGACCAGCGCCGGTGCGGTCCAGTTGGCCTCGCCGGATTTGTTGAGGCTGAAGAAAAGGAAGATTCCATAGACCGGCAGAAACTGGCTCAGCAGAAAACGCATCCGCATATCCGTGTGGCGCTTCCAGAGCAGCGCCACCGCGGCCACGATCATGCCGGCCATCAACAGCGGCGACATCACGCCGAATTGCGCGCCGATGAAGCCGAGCAACTGGCCGGGCCTGATTTGAAACGACGACTCGGCTCCGCTCCGCGATCGCAGCGCGATGAAGTGAATCCAGCCGGTCTGCACGTTCCACCAGAGCAGCGGCGCGATGCTCACGAGAAACGCCGCACCCATCACCCACATTTTCCGGCTCCATAAAAGCGGCCGATGCTCCTTCGACCAGAGCAGGAACAAACCGATGCAACCCACTTGTACGCCGTTGGTGAACTTGGCGAGAAAGCCTGCACCGATGAGCAAGCCAAGCCAGAACCAGTCACGGTCCCGGCCGCTGTGCAACGCATTCCAAAACAGAATCGCCGCCCACGCCCAGAAGAAAAGGCTCAGCGAATCAATCGTCATCAGCAGCGATCCCACAGCCACGAGTGGAATCACCGAGGCCGTCACGAGGCACCACAGCGCCACGCGGTCGTCGTAGAGCCGGCGCGCCAGCAGGAAGAGCAGCCCCGCGATGCCCGTGCTCAACACGACGGCGAAAAAGCGGATGCCGAAGACGGTGTCGCCGAACAGCCACGTGCCCACGGCGATGGTCCACGCGATGAGCGGGCCTTTGTCGCGATACGAGAGCGCGGGATGTTTGGCCCACAGCCAGTAGTACGCTTCGTCGGGGATAAGCTCCAGCCGCGTCGCGAACCAGAAGCGATAGAGCGTCAGCGCGAGGAGAATAAAAATCGCAAGACGCACCGGCGGGAGCTGGCGGAGTGAGGCGAGCATTCAGCTTTTTCCCGACGGCGTCGAGGCGTCGCCGTCCGCGCGCTTGATTTCCTGGACGATGAACAGCGGGCGGTTCTTGGCCTGTTCGTAGATGCGGCCGAGGTATTCGCCGAAGACGCCGAGGAGCAGCAGTTGAATCGTGCCGAAGATCGTGATCGCCGACATGATCGAGGTCCAGCCCGGCACCAGTGCGCCGCCGCGGATGAAGTGGTCATAGAGCACGTAGAAGATGTAGCCGACGAACACCGCGAACAGCAGGAGCGAGAGCACGTAGGCCAGCCGCAGCGGCTTGGTGGACATCGACGCGATGCCGTCGAACGCCAGCCGCAACATTTTCCGAAACGGGTAATGCGTCTCGCCCGCGGCGCGATCGGCGCGGTCGTAGAAAACCTGCGTCTGCGGAAAACCGATCCACGGCACCAGCCCGCGCAGGAAGCGGTGCGACTCGCGCAACCGTGCCAGCTCGGTGAGCGCGCGCCGGCTCAACAACCGGAAGTCGCCTGTGTTGCGCGGAATCGGGACGCCGCTGAGCTTCTCGATCAACAGATAAAAAAAGTGCGCCGTAATCCGCTTCGTGAACGGTTCCGTGCCGCGCTCCCGTCGCGTCGCATACACGACATCGTAACCCTGCCGGTGCGCTTCGATCATTTCGAGGATCACCGCCGGCGGGTCCTGCAAATCGGCGTCGAGCGACACCACGACGTCGCCGCGCGCGGTCTCCAGCCCGGCGGCGAGGGCGAGTTGATGGCCGAAGTTGCGCGAGAGATTTACACCCACGTAGCCGGGCGTGCGGCTGCATTGCGCGGCGATCATCTGCCAGCTCTTGTCCTTGCTGCCGTCGTTGACGAGCACCACCTCC
>DATDFH010000581.1:0-8258 GCA_036522715.1 Verrucomicrobiia bacterium | reverse complement strand
CCTTCCTCCACCGCATGGAGCGCGACGCAGATTTCTCCCGCGGCCCGCCCGCGGAAAGCGTGCTTGATGGCGTTGGTCGTCAGTTCGTTGAGGATCAAGCCGCAGGGCACGGCGGCGTTGAGGCTGATCTGTGTGCGCTCGATGTCGAACGTGACGCTCACCTGCGTGCCGTTTTCCGTGGAGGGAAGGAGAAATTTCATCAGGCTCCGGGCGTAATCTCCGAAATCGATCCGGCTGAAATCGCGGGACTGGTATAGCTGTTCGTGCACCAGCGCCATCGAGCGCACGCGGTCTCGCGCGTCGCGGAACGGCTCGGCGGCCGGGACGTTGCCGAGCGTGCCGGCTTGGAGGTTCATCAGGCTGGAGATGATCTGCATGTTGTTCTTCACGCGATGATGGATTTCCTGGAGCAGGACTTCCTTCTCGTGCAGCGAGCCGCGGAGCCGTTCGTCTGCTTCGCGGCGCGCGGTCACGTCGTGCGTCACGTGCGCGAAGCCGTGCACCCAGCCCTCGGCGTCGCGCACCGCGGTGATCATCACGCTGGCCCAGTAACGCGAGCCGCCGGGGCGCGTCCGCCAGCCCTCCTCCTCGCAACGTCCGGTCTGCACGGCCTGTTTGAGCGAGCGGGCGGGCTTGCCGGCCGCAACGTCTTCCGCCGAATAAAACGCGCTGACGTGCCGGCCACGAATTTGATTCTCTGCGTAGCCCGTGATCCGTTCCGCGCCGGCGTTCCAACTGGCCACGCAACCTTCCGTGTCGAGCATGATGATCGCGTAGTCCTGCACGCTGTCCACCAGCAGTCGGAAGCGTTCCTCGCTGGCGCGCAACTCATGTAGCGAGCGCTGGACCGAGTCCGTCATCTCGTTGAACGCCCGCGCCAGCGCCCCCAGTTCGTCGGCCGAGGTAACCGGAACACGGGTGTCGAGCCGACCACCGGTGACGGCCCGCGCGGCGGTGGCGAGTTGGAGAATCGGCCGGGTGAGCCCACGCGCCAGTGCGTACCCGGCGAGCAGCCCGGCCACGACTGCCGCGATGCTAAAGGCGGCGGCCGCATTCCACGCCGTCGTCAGCGGTCTGTACACCTCGGCGGCGTCCATCTTCACCACCAGCCCCCAGTTGTCGTAACCCACCGGCCGTCCTGTCACCAGCACCGGGACGTGCCGATAATCCCGGAGGTGGGCAAAAGAGGTTCTGCCGTTGATCGCCGCGGTGAGCACGGGCAAGTCTTTCATCGGCGCGGATTTCATCTCGGGAGCGTTGCGCGCCGGAAGGAGGAATTGGATCTCACCGCCTTCGCGCCGGCCCAACAGTACTTCGCCGGTCGCGCCGAGGCCGACCGCTGCCGTCAACGCCCGGCACAACGTTGTGATGTTGACCTCACCGATGGCGACGGCGATGGCGCGCTGCTGGTCGTCGTGGATGGGTGCGCTGACCCACGTGAGGTATTCCGCGCCGACGTGTCGTGGCTGATCCAGGTAGCGCTCAACCAACCCGCGCTTCACCGCCGCGTTGGCGTAAAACTCCTGGCCGGCCAACGCGGAGTCGCTTGCGGCAAGGACCCGGCCCTCCGGTGAAACAATCGAGACGTTGAGAAAGCCTTTTCGTGCGGCGACGACTTCGACCAGAACACGCGTCAACTCATCGCGTTCTTCGAGCGACGCGCTGCCGTGGATCACGCTCACTGCCAACTGGCGCAGGCGCGGACGATTGGCCACCAGCCCGATGCGCTCCTGCTCGCGCGCGATCGAATCGTGCAACAAGGTCTGCCTCGCGGTGGCGATCGCGACGACCTTGCTGCGAACGTCCGCAAGGATGGTTTGCCGCCCGAAGACGTAACCGACTGTCAACATCGCGATCAACAACACGGCAATCGTCAAGGCGACGATCAGCGTCACCTTCAACACGATGGAGTTACGGAGGGTTCGGCGTGTGGACTCGGTCGTCATTAGGGCAAAGAAGCCGCTACTCTTGCGCATCGGCGCCGGTCGGGCACGGAAAATCTCTCCGTCGGCGCCGAGGTTTGCATTCCCAACGTGGCGGCGTTCGTCAATCCTTCCGCCCGCATGGCGCATATCCACGAGAAGATTGATTTCACCGTCGCTATCTTCGTTGTCCACGACGGCAAGGTGCTGCTGGTCCATCACCGCAAGCTCGACAAGTGGCTGCCGCTGGGCGGCCACATCGAACTTGAGGAAGACCCCGAGGAGGCCGCGTTGCGCGAGGCCAAGGAGGAGAGCGGTCTCGACGTGGAGTTGCTCGGTGAGCGCCCGCCCACGACGGAGTCGGGCACGCGCGCCCTGATCGCGCCGCGGTTCTTGGACATTCATCGCATCACGGATACGCACGAGCACATCGGCATGATCTACTGGGCCCGGCCACGCGGTGGTGCCGTCGCACTCGCGACCGAGGAACATCACGACATCCGGTGGTGTAGCGGCGATGAACTCGATTCGCTCCAGCCGCCGATGAGCAACGCCGTGAAGTGGTATTGCCGCGCGGCGCTGCGGGAAATTGGAAATTGGCCAGTGCAGATCGGAGATTGAAAATTGAGAAGGGGAACTCGCTTCCGCATGGTTCCGACCGGTCGTTTGCTATTTGCAATTTCCCATTTTCCCTTCTGAATCCCCGTCCCGTGCCGCCGCGTTTCAAACTGGGCATCTACGTCGTCGAAGGTCTGAACACTTTCGCGTGTGCCTACTACGGCAACTATCTGCTCTTCCTGCTGCGCGACCACCACGGCTTCGGCAACGTCCACAACCTCGCGCTTGGCGCATGCCACGGGCTGATGTACGTCGTGTCGTCGCTCTACGGCGGCCGGTTTGGACAGCGGCACGGCTATTTCACGTCATTGCGCGTCGGCTTCGCGGGAATGGCGCTGGCGATGATCGCTGCGCTGCTCGTGCCGCAGTTGCCGGGGCAGTTGCTCGCCTTTGCCGCGTGGACGCTCTCGATGTGCTTCACCTGGCCTTCGCTCGAAGCGCTCGTGAGCGAGCACGAACCGCCCGCCGCGTTGCCGCACCGACTCGGCCTTTACAACCTTGTCTGGGCCAGCATCTCGGCGGTGGCGTATTTCGTCGGCGGCACGTTGTTCGAGACGCTGGGCGCCGCGAGTCTCTACTGGCTGCCCGCTGCCCTCTACGCGACGAATTTCGCCGCCACGTTCGTGCTCTCGCGCGCACACGATGCGTGGCTGGCACGAAACGGCACACACGTTTCAACTCAACCGACCACGCCGCGGACGGACCCCGCTGCGAAACCGCGTTACTTCCTCAAGCTCGCGTGGCTTGGCAATCCCTTCGCCTACATGGCGATCAACACCTTCACCGCCGTCGTGCCGGGCATCGCGAAGAACGTCGGCCTCTCCATCTCCGAGGCCGGCATGGTCATGTCGGTGTGGTTCATCGTGCGCGCGATGTCGTTCGTGGTGTTGTGGGGCTGGCACGGGTGGCATTACCGCTTTCGCTGGTTCATCAGCGCGTTCGTGCTGCTGCTCGCCAGCTTTGTGACGGCGATGCTCGCGCGCGAAGTGTGGCTGCTGGTCGTGGCGCAAATCTTCTTCGGCTGGGCAACCGGCGTGGCCTACTATTCGTCGCTCTTCTACGCGATGGACGGCAGCGACACCAAGGGCGAACACGGCGGAGCGCATGAGGCGTTCATCGGCGCGGGCATCTGCGCCGGGCCGGCGGTCGGTGCGGCGAGTTTGTGGCTCGCGCCCGCTGCGCCGGCGGCGCCGGCATGGGCGGTCGGAACGTTGTTGTTGGCCGGGTTGGCGAGCGTTATCGGCGTGCGCCTGAAAGTTCGGGAAAAAGTCCGATGAGCAATTGCAACACCCCAAACATCGTGCATCCGTTCGTTTGCCCGGAGTTCGGAAATCGGTTCTTGATCCTTCTTTTGCGCTTTGAACTTTGAGCTTGGAGCTTCTCCGCCGTTCGCCTCAAATCTTCTACAGCAAACGAAACTTATCTATGTCACTCCTCGCAGGAAAACTCGGGATCGTCTTCGGTGTCGCCAACAAGCGCTCCATCGCGTGGGCCATCGCGCAGGCGTGGCACAAGGCGGGCGCGAAGCTCGCGTTCACCTATCAGGGCGAGCGTCTCAAGGAAAACGTTGAGGAACTCGCCGGCACGTTCGGCGCGGACACTCTGCTCATGCCGTGCGACGTGACCAAGGACGAGGACATCGCGAACGTCTTCGAAACCGTCGGTGGAAAATTCGGTAAACTCCATTTGCTCCTGCACTCTGTGGCCTACGCGCCGAAGGACGCGCTCGAGGGTGAATTCGTCAACACCAGCCGCGAAGCCTACCGCGTCGCTCACGACATCAGCGCCTACTCGCTCGTTGCGCTGGCGCGCGGCGCCGCGCCGTTGATGACCGAAGGCGGCAGCATCGTGGCGATGAGTTACTACGGCGCCGAGAAAGTCGTGCCGCACTACAACGTCATGGGCGTCGCCAAGGCGTCACTCGAAGCCAGCACGCGTTACCTGGCCTACGACCTCGGCCCGAAGAAAATTCGCGTCAACTGCATCAGCGCCGGCCCGGTCAACACGCTCGCCGCGCGCGGCATCAGCGGCTTTACGGAGATGCTCAAGCACTACGAAGCGCACTCGCCGCTCAAGCGCAACGTCCTCCCCGACGAACTCGGTGCCACCGGCACCTTCCTCGCCAGCGACGGCGCGGCGGCGATCACCGGCCAGGTGATCTACGTCGATAGCGGGTATCAGATCATGGGAATGTAGCTGCGGTCGACCCACCGCTGGCCCCTCTCAAGAGAGGTCAGGGGTGGGTTCTTCGAGCGCGCCAAGCACTTCGGAATTCCATGTCACATTTTCGGTGGCGGCGGATTTTGTCGCGCGCGTACATTGCGACCATGAAAATTTTGCCTTCGACTTCCGAGATGGAGCGCGCGTTCTTGCACGGCGATGCTGGCTACGACGGTGTGTTTTGGACGGCCGTGCGCACGACCGGAATCTTCTGCCGCCCGTCCTGTCCGGCGCGCAAGCCCAAGCGCGAGAACATCGAGTTCTTCCCGTCGGTGAAAGAGGCAATGTTCGCCGGTTACCGGCCGTGCAAGCGCTGCCGTCCGCTGGAGATTGACGGACGCCCGCCGCAATGGGTGGCCAGTTTGCTCGCCAAGGCCGATTCCGACGACGCGCGGCTCAAGGCCGCCGATCTGCGCGTGCTGGGTGTTGAGCCGGCACGCGCGCGGCGGTGGTTTCAGGAGCATTACGGCATGAGCTTCGCCGCGTTCTGCCGGGCGCGCCGTCTCCAGCGTGCCTACACTCAGCTCCGCAACGGCGCCGAACTTGACGATGTCATTCTCGGTCACGGCTACGACTCACACAGCGGATTCCGCGAAGCGTTCGGGAAATTTTTCGGCGCGCCACCGGGCCGCAGCCGTGGCGGCGATTGTCTCGTAACGGCGATGATCGAGAGTCCGCTCGGCCCGCTCATTGCAGCCGCGACGAGCGAGGGCGTTTGTCTGCTGGAATTCACCGACCGACGGATGCTTGAAGAACAACTGGCCACGCTCGGCCGGCAGTTTCGTCTGCCACTCGCGCCGGGTAGAAACCGCCATCTCGACCAGTTGCGGGACGAGTTGCGGCGATATTTCGCCGGCGAGCTGCGCGTTTTCGCGGTGCCGCTGGCCGCGCCGGGCACGCCCTTCCAGGAACGCGCCTGGTCGGAACTGCGGCGCATCCCGTACGGAGAAACAGTTTCGTACTCCGAACTGGCCCGGCGCGTCGGCTGTCCTGGTGCCCAGCGCGCCGTCGGCACGGCGAACGGACTCAATCGCATCTGCATCGTTATCCCGTGCCATCGCGTCGTGAATGCCGGCGGTGAGCTCGGCGGCTACGGAGGCGGGCTCTGGCGCAAGCGTCTGCTTCTCGAGTTGGAGCGCGAGCACAAAAGCCCGCGGCCCGAAACCTTGCGGCGGGAGGCAGCGCTCGCCTAGAGTCGTTTCGTGGCGCAAGCGCCCATCGAGATCAAGTCCAGCCTGGCCGCGGTGCAGGACCACACGCGCCAGTTCAGCGATTTCACGTTCGTCTATCCGGTGATTTCGCGGCGCGCGGGCGGGCTTTCCATCGGCGTCAATCTCAACCCCGACAAGGTCTGCAATTTCGACTGTGTTTATTGCGAAGTGGACCGGCGCATTCCCGGCACGGTGTCGAACGTTGATTTGAACCAGATGCGCGACGAGTTGAAAGCGATGATCCATTTCGCGCGCGATGGCGGGCTGGCGAAGGAGCCGAAGTTCAGCGAAGTCCCGTGGCTCACGCGCGACATCAGGGACATCGCGTTCAGCGGCGATGGCGAGCCGACGATGATCGCGAACTTTGCCGAGTGCGTGGAGACGGTTGCCGAGGTGAAACGCGAACTGGGTCTCGACAAGACGAGGATCGTGCTCATCACCGATGCCGCCGGCCTCGACAAGGCGGACGTGAAGCGCGGCCTTGAAATCATGGACACCAGCAACGGCGTAGTCTGGGCCAAGCTCGATGCGGGCACCGAGGCTTACTTCAAGATCGTCAACCGCACGACCATCCGCTTCGATCGCATCCTGCACAAGCTGCTGTTCACCGCGCGCGTGCGGCCCATCGTCATTCAAACCTTGCTGTTGAAAATCCACGGGCTGCCGATGCCGCTGGCGGAACTGGACGAGTATTGCCGCCGCCTGAACGAAATCACACACGATGGCGGCCGCATCCGTGAAGTGCATCTCTACACGATCGCGCGGCCGGTGCCCGAGCCACATGCGACGAAGTTGACAAAAGCAGAACTGGAGGCGATGGCCGGCTTGGTTCGCGAACGAACCGGGTTGGCCGTGCGGGTGTTTGAATAGGCGGGAGCACCCAGCTCCACGATGAAAACCGCCATCGATCACTCCCCATCAACGCTGGCTTTCTGGCGGCGGCTTGCGCATAGGGCGCTGGGCGAATGCACGCCGACTCCATTTTTTCTGATTTCCGTCGAACCAATCCGTGAGGCGCTGGCGGAACTGGAGGCGCGCGACTTCGGCTTGCCGGTTACTCACTGGCTCTCGTGCAAGACGCTGCCGATGGCGCCGCTGCTGCGTTGGTGGCGAGGGCAGGGGAGGCCCATCGAAATCGTGAGCGAGTTCGAGTTGCTCGCCGCGTTGCGCGAGGGTTTCGAGCCGGAGCAGATTCTCATCAACGGCCCGGCGAAGCATCGCTGGCTTCCGAAACACGCGCGACGCGGTTTACTGGTGAACTTCGATTCGCGCGCGGAACTCGACGCGCTGCTCCCGCTCGCAAAGAAGCTCGACTGGCGTGTCGGCATCCGCTGCTTCACGCGCGAGGAGTTCGATCCGGAGAATCCTCAATGCCCGACGCAATTTGGCTTCGAGTTCGATGAAACCGTCAAAGCGATCAGCAAGTTGAAGCGTTCAAGCGTGAAGGTGGAGACGGTTCACTTCCATCTGCGAACCAATGTCGCCTCTCACGTGAGCTTCGAGCGCGCGATTGCCGAGGTGGCGGCAATCTGTGCGAAGGCGAAGTTCGCGCCGCGCCATCTGGATTGCGGCGGCGGCCTGCCCGTCCGCCACACGCTCTCGCGTGGCGGGCGGCCGTTCGACGCGGAGTTCAGCCTGGACGCGCTCGCGCTGATGTATCGGCGGGCGGTGAAACAATTCCCCGGCGCGCGCGAGCTGTGGCTGGAGAACGGCCGCTTCCTCAGCGCCGGTTCCGGTGCGCTCGTTGTGAAAGTGCTCGATGTGAAATCGCGGCGCGAGTTGCGGCAACTCATCTGCGACGGCGGTCGGACGATGAACGCGCTGGTGTCGAACTGGGAACAACACGAACTACTCATGTTGCCTGGACGCAAAGGTCCGCGCGTGCCGACGGCAGTTTACGGCCCGACCTGCATGGCATTCGATCAACTCGCACGCCGCCCGTTGCCGAAAGGGATTCGCCCCGGCGATCATCTCGCGTGGCTGGAGGCAGGCGCGTATCACATTCCGTGGGAAACGCACTTCTCGCACGGACTCGCGGCAGTGGTGTGGCACGAGAACGGGAAGCTCACGCTCGCCCGTCAAGCGGAGACCTTCGACGAGTGGTGGGGCAGGTGGCGCCGTGCGTAGGTGCGTTAGGCGCGACCCATCCGGGCGACGTATGCGCCGTCGGCGTGGTCATTGAACGGGAGCGACTCGCGCTCGTGTTCGAGGGCGAAGGCTTGATGTGCGGAGAGGAATGCCTTCACCACCGCGGTGTTCTCCTCTGGTTCGAGACTGCACGTGATAT
>DATDFH010000580.1:0-5998 GCA_036522715.1 Verrucomicrobiia bacterium | reverse complement strand
ATAGCGAACTTCAGCATTACATGCGCTTCGCCGTCGAAGCCTCGCCCGAACGCCCCGTGCTCGTGGACAAGTTCCTCGAAGACGCGACCGAGGTGGACGTGGACTGCATCGCCGACGTGGGCCGGTTCGATGATCCGAAAGCCGGCACCATCGTCATCGGCGGCGTGTTGGAGCACATCGAATATGCCGGCGTCCACTCCGGCGACGCCGCGATGGTGCTGCCACCCCACACGCTTTCGCCGCAGGTCATCGACACCATCCGCGAATACACCCACGCGATGGCGCGCGAGTTGAAAGTCATCGGCCTCATGAACGTGCAATACGCGGTGAAGGGCGACACCGTCTATGTCCTCGAAGTGAACCCGCGCGCCTCGCGCACCGTGCCGTTTGTTTCCAAGGCTATCGGCGTGCCGCTGGCGAAACTCGCCGCCAAGGTCATGGCCGGCAAGACGCTCAAGGAACTCGGCTTCACCGAAGAGATCTGGCCGAAGTATTGGGCCGTGAAGGAATCCGTCTTCCCGTTCAACCGTTTCCCCGGCCAGGACATCTTGCTCTCACCCGAGATGCGCTCGACCGGCGAAGTGATGGGCCTCGACGCGGACCTCGGCGTGGCCTACGCCAAGTCGCAGATGGCCGCCAACTCGCCGCTGCCGCTCAAGGGCAAGGTCTTCATCAGCGTGAGCGACTCCCACAAGCGCGAGGTGCCCGCGCTGGCGAAACAATTCACCGACGCCGGCTTCGAGTTGATCGCCACCGACGGCACCGCGGCGGTGATCGAGAAGGCGGGGCTGAAAGTGCAGCGCATCTTCAAATTGCAGGAGGGCCGCCCCAACGCGCTGGACCTGCTCAAGAACCGCGAGATTCAACTCGTCATCAACACCCCCGCCGGCCAGACCCCGCGCGCCGACGAGGTGAAGATCCGCACCACGGCGGTGATGACCAACACGCCGATCATGACCACCATCAGCGGCGCCAAGGCCGCCGCGCTGGGCATCGCCGCGCTCCAGAAGAGCGGCTACGCGGTCAAGACGGTGCAGGAGTATCACTGAGGTTCCGGCGGTTTGGCGCGTCTGGGAGCGTGAGGAGTTACTCAGCTGTTTCGATGGGCGGCTGAGTTTTGCCTCAATTTTTGACTTGCCTCACCGGTCCCGAAACGCGCAGTGTCCGCGTGTCGGCCCAGGAGGTGGTAATCCCGTCGGATAAAACAGGCATCGGTGACGTGTGGGCGTGACATGAGGCTCTAAGACACATTCAACCTATGGAAGAGAAACGAACAACTTCTTTCGGCGTGCCGTGGCCGTGGATTCTGGCCTTGGTGGCGGCGGGCGGCGGGGCGTTTTTGTTGCGGTCGCCGCTCATCAGTTCGCGACCTGCGGAGGACCACCACCACGAGCATCTGCTAATCGGCGACCAGGATGTGGAGGCCCGCCTGTGGCAGGATCCCTTCAAGGCACTTGATCATTTCAAAGATCCCAAGGGCGGCTCGGGAGAAGCCTCCAAAACCCAGAAGCACGCGCTGAGCAACCTCGTGGTGCAGATTGGGAATCAACTCAACTCTCCGCCGACCAATCACGTCCTAATCGTGCTGGTTTTGGTGCGCGGCGGCTCGTATGTCGAGGACGCGGAAACCCGGCTGCGCAGCCGTCATGCGATGATCTCGGCGCTCGACGTGGCGGGCTACGCGGCGGAAGACCCTGAGCATTTGGGTTTCATGCGGACGCTGTGGACGCCGGGGGCGGAGCTTATGGGCGTGACCAACCTGCCGCCGTTGGGAGCCGCAACCGATGCGAGCCCAGTGTTGGAAATACCGTTCGAGTGGTTTTACGCGCGACGATTTCATCCACCGGCACATGCTTCGCCGACGATCATCAAGAAAGTCCTGATCCTGTGGTTGAAGGAGGACGCATTCAGCGATTTACCTGCGCCGCGGCTGGCCCAGTTGAAGCAACAGATTGAAACTGACCTTGCCGCGCAGACCGGACGGGCGGTGGAAACCAACCGGCAGCGTGTGAAATTCGCGATCCTCGGACCGCGCAGTTCGACGACACTGCAACGAATGTTGCCGGATTTCGACACCGGAGAGTTCAGTGCGCCCCAGAAGCGCTCGCTGCCCGAGTTGCGGCGGTTGTTGGGTGACGCCCGGATGTATTCGTACTCGGCCACCGCCATGGAAGAGATGCTGGTGCGGGATGAGACGCAGTGGACCAACGGACCGTCGAGCGTGGCCGCGGTGCTCAAGGATTCTTACGACCTCGAGTTCAACCGGGTCGTTTGCCCCGACGACCGGGTGGCCCGCGAGTTGATCTACGAACTGCGCCGGCGGGGCGTGGACCTCACCAACCGTCAGCATTGCGTGGCGCTGCTCTCGGAGCACGACACACTTTACGGCCGGCTCCTGCCCCTGGCCTTCGCGGTGGAAGCCAATTACATGAGCGGTTCATACCCCGACCGCCAGCCCATCATCAAGGCGCTCCGGGCAAACCCGTCACCGTCCTGGCCAAAACAATACTGGCGCTTTAGCTACCTGCGTGGCGTGGACGGCAAACTGCCCGGCGACGAACCGGCGCCTCGCGCCAACTCATCGTCAGACAAGCGGGACGCCAAGAAGATCAACGCGGGCGACCTGGAAGCGCCACAAGGCCAGAATCAACTGGATTACATTCCCAGGCTCGCGGCACTGCTCAAGACCAAGGACGAAGAGTGGCGGCGGGAGGGAACAGGGTCGCTCAAGGCCATCGGCGTGCTCGGCAGCGATGTGTACGACAAGTTGCTGATCGTGCAGGCGCTTCACGAGGCTTTTCCGGGAATGATATTCTTTACGACCGATCTGGATGCGCGTTTCTGGCACTCCAGCCAGATGGAGTGGACTCGCAATCTGGTGGTGGCTTCAACCTTCGGATTGCAACTCCACGCCGACCTCCAGCGGCGCATTCCCCCTTTCCGCGACAGCTCTCAGACCGCGATGTTTTATGCCGGGCTGCGCGCACTGGGACATTGCCCAGAACTCAACGCCGCGGAGTTCACGCCCCGAGTCTTCGAGATTGGCCGCAATGGCGCATATGATTTAAGCGTCGATCCGGAGGGAGACCGGCGGGCCCAGGACACTAACGCCCCGTCCGCCAGCCTCCATCCGGCGCGCGACCGGCCGTTGTCCTGGTGGACGGGGGACCAGAGCTGGTGGTCCGCGTCGCGCGTTGGTTGGGCCTTGGGTGTGACGGTCTCGCTGGTATTCCTTCTGGCCTGGACCATTCTCCTGCTCGAGGGCGTCGGCGATCTCGACCTGATGCGAATCCGGAACTTTGCCGTGGGCTACCTGATTTTGGCCGTGCTCTTCTGGCTGGGCAGCGGCTGGGCATTCACGGGGTTCAATTGGCGGGAGGAGGAGCCGCTGTGCTTTTTTGAGGGCATCAGCCTTTGGCCGACCGAAATGCTCCGATTCTTGGCCGGAATCCTGGGTTTTCATTTCCTGATGAAAGCCATTCACGATCTCCACGACAATACCGAGCGGATCGAATCGGAGTTTTGCCTTGGCCCGGCGGCGCCCGGCACGCAATTCCTGACGCGACTCGCGAAATGGCGGCACCCCCGCCAGCGCGTCGCCGAGATGCGCTACAAGCTGCGCGTCTGGGCACGCGGCTGCTGGCTCAAGCGTCGAGATTACTACGTCCAGTTCAAGCGGGAACGCCAACAAGAAGTGCGTGACGAGGCCCGAACGCTTTGGGCGGAGTATCTGCGCGCCGGTTCGGCTTGGAAGCGCACCTGGCGCGTGGCAGCGGCGGCGCTGATCTATGGCGGATTCAGCATCTGCTTGATTCACCTGTTGTCGCCGCCGACCCTTCCGTATCGCGGCCCCGTGGCTTATCGGGTCGATGTCTTCGCGCGCTACTTCAGCCTGTTCATGCTGAGTGGCCTGATGTTTTTTGCGGCCGATGCCACGCGCTTGTGCCTGCGCATGATCTACCGCCTGATCGAGGAGCCCACCAGTTGGCCCGGCCTTGACGAACAGGCGCGCGAGCGCGGCCTCCACTCTGGCGACCTGGAAGGCCGTCGCGAGATTCAGTTCATCGCCCAACGCAGTGACGCCGTGGGGCAGCTGATTCTCTATCCCTTTTTCGTGTTGGCGCTCTTGATTCTCGCGCGCGCCTCCTATTTCGACAACTGGGACTGGGCGCCCTCGGTGATCCTGATTTTCGCGCTCAATTCACTCTACGCCATCCTCCTCGTGCTGGCGCTGCGCCGCGCAGCCGAAAGGGCCCGGCGGCAAACCCTCCGCCACCTTAGGGACGCCCTGCTTGGTGAACTCGGCCGGTCCAAGCAGGATTCGGCCAAACCGGTTCACGACCGCGCCGCCCAACTCCGCGCTTTCATCATCGAGATCGAAGAGATTCGCGAAGGCGCCTTCGCTCCGCTCTCGCAGCATCCGCTCATTGGCGCCATCCTCATGCCCTTCGGCGGCGCCGGCGTCATGGCGTTGATTGAACAATTCGCCAGCGCACACTGAATCTGCGTCGCTGACTAGTGGCGAATTACTTCGTAACCAAACCGCGCGATCAACGCGCTGACGACCACGAGGAAGAGCACGCGCACGAAGCGGTTGCCCCGGTTGATTGCGACGTGCGTGCCCGCGATCGAGCCGGCGATCTGGCAGGCGGCCATCGGCAGCGCGTAGTGGTAGAGCACGTGGCCGGTCGCGGCGAAGAGCAGCACCGAGGCGAGGTTGGTGGCGAAGTTGATCACTTTCGCGCTCGCCGATGCGCTCAGGAAATCGAAGCCGAACAGCCCGATGAACGTGAAGATCAGGAAGCTCCCCATCCCCGGCCCGAAGAAGCCGTCGTAAAAACCGAGCACGATGCCGACGAGGATGCCGAGCGAACGCTCCTTGTGCGCGGTGAACGCGGGCGCGTGCAGGTCGCCGAAATCTTTTCGGAGGAAGGTGTAGAGCGCCACGGCAACGAGCAGCGCGAGGATGATCGGCCGCAGCAGCGCCGGGTTGACATGCGACACGACGAGCGAGCCGAGGAACGCGAACACGAACGCCGCCACCGCCGCGGGCAGGATCGAGTGCCAGTTGATGCGGATGCGCCGCGAGTATTGCACGACCGCGATGCTCGTGCCGCAAATGGAGGCGAGCTTGTTGGTGCCCCACACGGTGGGCAGATCGTTTGCGAGTTCCTTCGGCAGGAACAAAAGCAGCGCGGGCAACTGGATCAACCCGCCCCCGCCCACCACCGAATCCACAAACCCGGCGAGAAACGCGAAGCCGCAGAGGAAGATGAGTTCCATGACTCGCTAGACCCGCAACGTGCTGCCGGCATCTTGCCGGCAATTCCATCCCCCATCGCTGCACCTTGGATAAGGAAGCACAGGAAAATGGAAGTTCCGGCAAGATGCCGGAAACACGTTGGACTTGTCGCTCGACAACATGGGCGCGCAGCGTAAAGCTCGATCACCGAAAATCGAGATGAAAGCCGAGGCTGCTCCATTGCTCCCATTGTTGAAGCAATACTTCGGCTTTACCAGCTTTCGTCCGCTTCAGGAGGAAATCATCCGCGCCTCGCTCGCGGGCCGTGACACCTTCGCGCTGCTACCCACGGGCGGCGGCAAGTCGCTCTGCTTCCAGCTTCCCGCGCTCACGCGGACCGGGCTGACGGTCGTCGTCTCGCCGCTGATCGCGTTGATGAAAGACCAGGTGGACGCGCTGCAGGCTGCGGGCGTGCCGGCCACATTCCTCAACTCCTCGCTCGCCGCCGGCGAATCGCGCGAACGCTTGCGCGGCCTGCACAACGGCGAGTTCCGCCTCCTCTACGTCGCGCCCGAGCGGCTCATGCTCTCCGGTTTCCTCGATGACTTGAAGCGGTGGAACGTGGCGTTGTTCGCCATCGACGAGGCGCATTGCATCAGCGAATGGGGGCATGACTTCCGGCCGGAATACCGGCAGATCGCGCAGCTTCGCCGTTTGTTTCCCGACGTGCCGTTCATGGCGCTCACGGCCACCGCG
>DATDFH010000579.1:0-7424 GCA_036522715.1 Verrucomicrobiia bacterium | reverse complement strand
AGCGGCAGGCCGTAGGCCATCCCCTCGACCAGCACCAGCCCGAAGCTCTCCGCCATCTTCGTCGGAAAGCACAGGCAATCGCTCTCCAGCAGCAGCCGGTGCTTCGCGGGGCCGCTGACGAAACCGTGGTAGTCCACCAGCGGCCCGCCGCGGTTGAGGTCCGGCTGGCCGATGCGCTGCGCGAACTCGCGGCGCTCGGCGTCGTTCCAAAACGATCCGGCGATGACCAGTTCGATGCGGAATGGTGAGGTGCGAAGTTTTTCGTTGGCCAGGGCCACGGCGTCGAGCGTGTCGAACAATCCCTTGCCGCGATGGCACAGGCTCAGGAAGAGCACGCGGAAAACGTGCGGGTCCCCACCAGCTCGCGATCTTTCGTCTTCCGTTAACGATTCGCCGGCAAGCAACTTCTTGCGCGCGTGCGCGCGTGCGAGGCGCCGTGGCAGGACGTCGTGCTCGAACGCGGGGCAGGGGTCGGGAATGCCGTTGGGTACGATCTCAATCCGGCGCGAACCGACGGCCTCGGCGTCGGCGCGGTTGAACGGGCGCAGCACGAGGCTGAGATCGGGCCGCCGGTAAATCCACCGGCTGATCCATCGTTCCCAAGGCCGCGCTTCCGTCGCGAGCCACTCGGCCAGACCCACGGCGTGCCAGTGGAAGATGATCTGGCGGAAAAACGGCCGGCACAGGCCGAGCGCAATCCAGTCGCGGTAAACCGGCGCCCGTCGCGGAAAGGCCGGCACATAGTAAAAATCAGTCACACCGTCTCGAAAACGGCACCAGATGGCGTGCAGGCAATGTTTGAGCAGCGAGAACACTTTCCCGGCGCGCGCCTGGCCGACGTCTTCAAGACTGTCGGAGACCCGGGAGTCCACGTGGAAACACTTGATCGTCTGTTCAGCGGACGCGTCCGCCGCGACTCGCGCATCGCTACCGAGCGCATCGAGCAACGCTTGCACCATCAGGCTTTGCCCGTGGTGCGGCGGTGGCTTGTGGGCGAAAACCAGCAGTTTCATCGGCGGTTGAAGCCGGGACGTGGACGTTGCCGGTTCAGGAGCATTTGGGCCGGAGAGTCATCCCGAGGCAGAGGTTGCAAAAGAGCCACGGCACCGGCAGCGGGAAAAAGCTGCGGTGCCGGATTTCAAAATGCCGTTGCAGTTCCCCGAGGATCTCTCCCGGCAGGTTGATGTGCTCACGCTCGATGAACCAGCGATAAGGTTGCCGATAGCGCCGCTCGAAAATGCGTTGCGCGGAAATGCGGCGCGCGAGCGTATAGGCCGGGCTGCCCTCGCAGGGGATGACCACAGAGAATATCCCGCATTCGGGCCGGCAAAGACGGCGCATCTCGCGCACCGCCGCAGGCAGGTTCGGGAGATGTTCCAGCACGTGCACCGCCAGGATCCGGTCGAAATGCCCGTCGGGAAAGTCGAGCCGCCGCTCGCAATCGCCGACCATCGCCTGGATGCGCGGGAAGCGTTGGCGGATCGACTCGACCATGTTTGGCCGCAGTTCCAACGCCACGTAGTTGGCCTCCTGCTCCGGCGTGAGCTTCTCGTAGAGGACGTGCTCGGCTAGACCCGCGCCAATCTCCAGCGTGGTCTTGAAACTCGCTGGCGCATGGCGCCCGGGGTAACCGTGGTTGAAGCGGTCGATGATCCCGTATTTGCGCGGGAGAACTTCATGCCAGTATCTCATGAAGTCGTCGCTGATGCGCTTCTGTTCGGGCGTCAGCGGCGGAAAAGTCTTTGGCCACTTTGAATCCGGCATCGCGCAGGAGGGGCTGGCGTTCATCGGCTCTTGGGCTCGTCGGATTCGGAATCGAATCCCTCCTCGGTTTCCACGATGAACTTCGGCCGTTGCTTCACCTCCTCGTAAATGCGCGCGATATACTCGCCGAGGATTCCAACGCTGATCAACTGAACCCCGCCGGTGAACAGAATGAGGATTACTATGGTGGGGTTGCCGATGGGGAAGGGAAAACCGCACAGCTTCATGATGGCGTAGGTGACGCCGAGAACGAATGACACCCCTGCGATGAGAAATCCCACCTGCGAGCTGAGCGTCAGCATGTAGGTCGAGAAGCAGAAGATCCCGTTGAGGCCGATGCGCAGCGAGCCGAGGAAGCGGTTGTAGTGGCCGCTCCCGGCATGGCGCGCGGGGCGGTCGAACTGGACCGCCGTCTGGTTGAAGCCGACAATCGCCACCATGCCGCGCAGGAAGCCGTGGCATTCCTTCAGGCGTACGACTTCCTCAACCACGCGACGGCTCATCAACCGGAAGTCGCCGGTGTTGGGCGGGATGTTGACATCGGCGATCTTGTTGATCAGCCGGTAGCCGAGCCAGGAAATCACGCGCTTGATCAATGTCTCGCCCTCGCGGTTTCGGCGCTGGGCATAAACCACATCGAAGCCCTCGCGCCATTTGGCGACCAGCTCCGTCACCAGTTCCGGCGGGTCCTGCAAATCGACGTCCATCACGACCACGGCCGCGCCGGCAGAATATTGCATGCCCGCCAGCGTGGCCATCGGCTGCCCGAAGCGGCGCGAAAACTTCAGCAGCTTGATGCGCGCATCGGCGGCGCGCGCTTCGCGGATCGCCTGCTCGGTGCGATCCGGCGAAGGGTCGAGGGCAAAGATGATTTCGTAATGCGCCGTGATCGTTTCCAGGATCGGCCGAAGGCGCGCGACGAATACCGGCACGTTCCGTTCCTCCCGGTAAACCGGAATGACGACGGAGAGTTCGAGGTCGGTGGTCTTGCGCGTGGTCATTTCAAGCGACAGCCTCCGGCGCCGCGCGGGCGCGACGCCGGGACATGAATGCGGACAACAAAACCAAAACGAGCGTCACAGCGCCAACAGAAATTCCTGCACGCCACCAACGCGGCTCGAACACCAGCCGCACCTCGGCCGCGCCCGCGGGAATCGACAGTCGCGAGAAGCAGGGCGGCGCGAACTGCAAGGTGGTGCCCAGCGGCGCGTCGACCACACGCCAGCCCGGAAAGTAGGTATCGGTTCGAAGGAGTTCGCCCGCGGTGCCGGGACCGATGCGCAGGGTCAGCGAGCTGAGTGTTTCGGACACGACCTTCACCTCGCGCACGACCGGCGGCACCCAACGGAAACGCGCGGGTCCGCCGGCCGAGCGGATTTCAAGCTCACCCCGCTCCTGATGTCGCTCCGGACTGCGATAGAGGATGTCGTGATAGGTCGGATCGGGCTGGCCGGCGGCGTTGGTCAGCCCGCCGGCGTGAACGAGATACAACGACGAATGGCCGTTCATCACGTGGACGCCGTAGAGCTGCGCCAGCGCGCCGGGGAAGGCGAACTCGTGAATGCCCGGCGCGAGGTCACGCACGCGCAGCCCGTCGGCACGCGCGACTTCCATCAGCCGGCGCTGTTCCGGGCCGCCCTCGCGCAGCCGCTGCCACAGCGCCAGCGGTTGTTGCGGAATGTAGCGGCGCTCGAGCCAGAGCAGCGGCAGTGTGCTAAGGATCAACACTCCGTGAAGCCACCACCCGCGGCCCGCTGACGGAGCCTTGAGCAACAGGACACCCAGTAGAACGAGGCCCAGGAACGCCACCAGCGGCTCGCGATTTCGGAACGTGACTTCCGTGGGATAGTTTGCGACCTGGAACTTCCGCAGTTCGGATGCTTCGTCGAGAGTGATGTTGCGGCTTTGTCGCTCCAGCACATATTTTTCGATCCGTGACTGGAACCGTGGATAGACGAGTCCACCAGCGACGTTGAGCGCGAGCGTAACGGCAGCGGCGAGCGCGAGGACACTCCAACCCCAGCGCCGCAACGGCTGCGCGCCGCGCTGGAGTTGCTCCCAGCCCAACGCGAAGAGCGCGACCAGACCCAACACCGCCAGCCAGGCCATGCGGGTGTAGAACATCTTGAGCAGTGGCGTCGAACACACCGCGAGATAGATTCCGACCAGCCATAGCGCCGTGCGCTTGCGATCGGCGGCGCGCGCATCGGCGCCGACCTTCGTGGCGGCGCCGAGCGCGGCGATGACCAGCGCCGCCGAGCCGATGTAGATCCAGAACCCGAGCGAGTTCTGACCGATGATCTTGCCCACGTCGAGCGTGCGGAATGTGCCCAGCGCCCATGGAAACACCGAGGCCGCCGAGAACAGTCCGCTTAACATCCCCAACGATGGTTGCGCCCCTTCGACTTTCCGCGCGCTCAAGACGAACAACTCGATTTGGGACAGGACGAACGGCGCGGCCAGGCAAAGTCCGAGGCCGAGTGCAACCGCCATTCCGGCCGTCAGCCACGCCAGGCGCCGCCACCGGCCCCAGCCGTAGCCCAGCCAGCAGCCCAGCGCGAAGAAGAACACGTAGCTGTGCGATTGCAGGTTGCCCGAGAGAAAAATCAGGGCGGCCACGAAACTCGAGATCAGGAACCAGAAGAAGCGGCCTTCCTCCGCCGCCTTGTCCCAACAGAGCCAGAGCAGCGGGAAGTACGCGAAGGCCGCCTGCACCGTCGGGCCGCTGAACATCATCGCGTTGCAGCCCGCAAACTGGTAAAGCAGCCCGCCCCAGAACGCCGCTGCGAATCCGGACTTGAATCGCCGCAACAGGGCGAACGCGGCGGCGCCGCTGACCAGAAAGGTCACGATCCGCACCCAGTTGTAGGCCAGTTCAAATGGCAGCAGGTGGAAGATCAGCACCTTGAACGGATCGCTGATGTTCACCGCGTGGGCTTCCGCCGCCAGCGGCCGGCCGCAATCGGTGTACGGGTCCCACCACGGCATCTCACCGCGCCGCCACGCCTCGTGGACGAGGAGATTGCGCGACACATCGCCCAGGATCAGGTCGATGATGTAATGATTGGCGGGCACGCCGGTCGCCGCAGGATCGACGTATTTAAACTTCGCAAAAAGATTGGGCGCGATGTCCAGCGGCGCGAGCAGCGCACGGCCGGTGGCCGCCGGCCAGAACATCCAGAGGCAGAGCGCGAGGCTTGCAGCAAAGAAACCGAGGGCGGGGAGCAGTCGCGCGCGCACCCGCGTCGCGGGACGGACGGGTTCCGGAGCGATCGGATTCCCGTAATTCACGCGAGGCATCCTGGCCGGCTGGCGCGTTGATCAATGCCCGCAATGGAGGAACGCATGGCGCGCGATTGTTGACAAAACGGGCGGTGTATCAAGGCGAATCGTTCCATTCCCGGCCACTGCTGGCGCGGTTCAAAACAAACTGTAGATGAACGGCGCAAGAGGTGAGCCGCTGGCGAAAACGAGCAATGCGCCGAGCAGGATGAGAAAGATCACGATGGGCGCGAGCCACCACCTCCTTCCCGTCCGCAGGAACTCCCAGAATTCCTTCACGATGCCAAACTTGCCGTCCGCTGATTTCATTGCGAGTAATCTTAGGCTGGACAGGCTTCGCCTCGCCGTAAAGTCCTTTCCTTCGAACGGTGGGCATACTTGAGATGAAACGGTGGTGCCGTGAAGGTAAAGGCGTGGCCAGCGCAGTTCCTGTGTCGTCGGCCTCTCATTTGGCGCGATTGGGCAGGCTGTCCGGCTGGGTCCGAGGCGTACGATCAGACTGTCGCTCCAATGCCTCAATCCGCTGCCTCAATTTCTGGATCTCCACATCCTTCGCCTTCATCTGCTCGCGCAGTTGAGTGATGGCCGCTGCGTCTTGGACGTTCAATGGAGAAACGTCCGGGCTGGCAACCGCCGCCGTGGCGCTCGCCGGGAGACTGACCCATGCGCCCGCGCCGCTCGCGTCGGTCGCGGTCCAGACTTTGCCGGGAGCGGGTGAACCGCCGGAAATTCGGACCGCCGTGAAATCGAAGGTCGAATCCGGGAGCGTCGGCAGGACCGCACCGTTGAAATCGCGGTTGTTGAAATACGTGACATTGGTCGTGGCGCTCGCGAACACGCGGTTGGTCAACGCCGGGTGGACGCGGTTGCCGGAAACGTCGGCGCCGACCATCGCAGCGAGATAAAACCCGTGCGCGGTGGAGCCTCCCGGCGCGAAGTCGATCACGTTGTCTTTGAAGATGACATTGGTCCACAAGCCGCCGGCCGGCTCGATCAGGATGCCGGCCGGGCCGCGCGTCTTGATGTGGTTTCCTTGCGCCCAAAAATTGGTGGCCACGCCCGAGTTGGCGATCAACGCAATGCCGTAGCCGACCTCCTCGAAGGCATTGTTGAACACCCGCATCGGCCCGAAGACGGAGTTGGCCTCGACCCGGACGCCGCAGCCGACCTTCACGGCGTAACAATTCTCCAGCGTCGTATCTCCGTGAAAATTAAATGCCGCCAGGCCGTTGGTATGGCTGCGCCCGACATACCCACAACCGACAATCCGGCTGGGCCGCGACTGGCCAAAATGGTTCGTCAATTCCGGATTGCCGAACAACCCGATGCCGGAGATATAGTCGCGCGGGTAATCGGCGTTCGTCGCGAAGATGCGGACGTTTTCGATCAGGTGGCCCCCCCGGAAGAGATAATAGTTCGTCGCGATGTCCAGCGGGTCGCCGATGTCCACGGGAAACCCTTCGGTTCCCGCCGCGAAATTCCCCTGCGGATCGAACACATCGACGTTGCGGATCGTGCCGCCGATGCACCGCAATTCGATGGCGTCGATGATGTTGGTGAACCCCGAGAGGTGGGCTTGCAGGTGGATCGAGATGTTCTCGACCGTCGGATTGGTGCAGCCGTAAACTTCATCCGCCCAGATGAAATCCTGGCGGATCGAGTTTCCGCTGAGCACCGCATTCGCGTTGGTCTGCCAGTAGAAATGCACGCTGTCCCGGTTCTCGCCAATGATCGCCATGTTGTTCTTCATCAGCACACCGTTGGTGAAGGTGTAGCTGCCCGCCTTGAAATAATACACGGTGCCGGGACTGGCGTTTCCCTGGCTGGGCACGCCATTGCTGTCATAATTTCCCGCGTAGCGTGTGAAGCCAAGCAGGGCGTCAAGATTCGCGGGCGTGCCATTGCGCGGATCGGCGGGCGTCCCGATTCCGTCGCGGTTGTCGGTGCGGACGGCAATCACCACGAGGTTCGTCTGGCCCGAATTCGTAAGCCACGACGCGTTGTACAGTGCCGACGCAGGCAGGGTGCCTGTCAGGTTTGATGCGTTCAGATTCGTCAAGCCTCCGCCATTGCCGCTGAAGCTGTTGCCCCCATTGGTGAAGGCCACGGCGCCACCGTAAACGCCCGACAAGGCGCCCGAGGGGAGCGTCCCGCTGATGCCTCCGGCAGTCACGCCGCCCGCGTAGATGGCATAGGGCACCGTCGCGATTGGGTGGCGCGGAACCACGTCGACGAAGGTATTGGTGCTCGCGCCCGGTCGCACTGCGATCTGCAACCAGCGTGCGTCGCCCGTGAATGCACCCGTTCCCGCGTCAAGCGTGACCGTGAACAGGCCGTTGGTGACCGGGAGGTTGCCGAAGAAGTTACTGCTCCCCGCC
>DATDFH010000578.1:0-2345 GCA_036522715.1 Verrucomicrobiia bacterium | reverse complement strand
CGTAGCACGGGTCATCGAGCGCGTGCTGCGTGGCGGTCGTATCGAACCACGCGCGGCGTTTGCCGCCGTTGCTGAAGAAAATCACGTCCGCATCCGGTCCGCGCGGCAGGCGGAAGATGCGTTCAATGTCGCCGTTGAACCACACGTAGTCGTTGAGGTCCATCTCCTGCCAGTTGGCGATGCGCACGCCTGCTTGGCTCGCATCCTGCCGGCGGAAGTTCACCCACGAATCGCGCACGGCCTGCATCAGCATTCGCGGTACGGGATCGCCCTTCGCGTCGAGGACTTCAATCTTCGTGTCGGCCGGGGAACCGGCGCGGGCCGAGAGCGTTTCGAGGACGAGCTGCTGGCCGCGTTTGGCCTTGAAGGCAAAGAGGTCAACGTCGGAAGCGCCGTCGTGTTGTGAGAGGAAGCGGCCATTCACCGAGCCGGGAACGGGAATCATCTGCGCCTGCGCGGGCGAATCATTCGGCTCGGTTTCGACGAGTTCCGCGCCTTCGGTGACCATCAACTCCGGTGTGCCGCGAGCGCGCAATGTGTCGCCGAGCGGGATTTTCGTTTTGCCCATTGCGCCTGTCTTCACGCGGACGGTGGGCGAAGGGAGGTTGTAACCCGCGAGCGAAACTTCCACGTCGCGGTTCGCGCTCGCGCTCAATGGGAAAAATCCCGTGACGTAAGGCAGCATGCCGAGCGTGAGGTGATAGGTGTGGTCTGTGGAACCTTCGAGTGTGACCTCGCTGACGCGGATGATGTAGCGGCTGTCGCGCGGCACTCGAAAGGCAAGCAGCGGATCAGTGTTGTTTTCCATTCCAAAATTGCTCGCTACGGTGACGCCGCTCTCGTCCAGCAATTGCAGCGCGGGCGTGGTGGCCTTCGAGCCGATGCGGCGTGCTTCGAGATCGAACACGAATTGCTGCCCGGCCTTCGCAGTGAACTCATACTCGTCGTGCTCGCCGGATTCTTTCAAAAAGCCCCACACGCCGACGGGCAACAATGCGAGCTTCACCGGCGCGCCCGCCTTGGGCGGCATCGCGGCGTAAATCTGCGGCACGTCGTCCACGTAGAGCTTGAGCGCCGTGCTCTCGCCTGCCGCGGCGACGGCGGTGGCGTCCACGGCGATGCGGGGCAGGGAGACATCGGCGGTGATTTTCACCAATGCCTCATCGGGCCTCTTGGGGTCAACCTTGACGGCCTCAGCCTTCACCTTCGAGTTGGTGAACTTCAACGAGGTGAGTTCACCGAGATTCTTGCCGATGAGTTTCACCTCGGTCGCGACGCCGCGCTGGATGCCGGGTGGTTCGAAGCGTGTCAGCACAGGCTTGCCGGCCATTGCGGCCTTCTTGTCCGCCGCAGCTTTGGCGGCGGCTTTCGTGTCCTTCTTCTTCGCCTTCTGTTGCGCAAAGACGCCGTTGCGATCCGCGGCGGGGATGAGCGGGCGTTTCGAGTCCCGCAGGGACGGTCGAGAATAGCCCAGCGATTTATCGCTGGGGTGGGATGTGGAATCGGACAAAGCCCCGTCAGGGGCGACAGAATCATTCGATTGATTCGTCGCCCGATTTTCTTTCGTCCCTCTGGGACTCGACTTGTCGTCGGCAATCCCAGCACTGAAGTGCTGGGCTATTTTCTTCCGTCCCTCCGGGACTACGCTTGCGGACTTCTTTGCGCCCGGCGCAAGGGTCGCACCACTGTCAGCATCGTAATAGCCGAGCGTGCCGTCGAGGCGGCCGATGATGAGTTGGCTGCTGCTCGTGACGGCGAGCGCGGGCGCCCAGTCGGATTGTTTCTCCAACACCGAACGCTCGGTGATTTCGGCGGCGTTCCAAAGCTTCACCGTCTTGTCGGCGGCGCTGCTGACGAGCGTTTTGCCATCAACGGAGAAGGCGAGTTTTAGAATCGAACCTTCGTGCCCGAAGCGTGTGTAGAGAAGTTTGTTGCTGCCTTCGAGCGCCTTGTCGGTCACGGACCAGAGGCGGATGCGATTGTCCGCGCCGGCGGCGACAACGGATTTTCCGTCGGGATTGAATGCGACGCAGTAAAGCTCCTTCGTCGGCTGCGGGAACGTATCGAGGCGCGCGCCGTTCTCCGGATTCCAGAGTTTCACCGCGCGGTCGGCGCTCGCGCTGGCGAGCACGCGGCCGTCGGGGCGGAACGCGAGGCCGAAGACGGCGCCGTTGTGGCCCTTGAGCGTGCGGAGTTCCTTGCCGGTCGCGGTGTCCCAAAGCTTGATGCGCTGGTCGTAGCTTCCGGTGGCGAGCGTCTTGCCGTCGGGCGAAAGCGCGAGCGCATAGAGTGAATCAGGATGCGCGTCCCACGAGCGAATGAGTTTGCCATCGGCGACATTCCAG
>DATDFH010000577.1:0-2206 GCA_036522715.1 Verrucomicrobiia bacterium | reverse complement strand
CAGCGGCACGACGGGATGCGTGCGGACGACGAGATTGTGCAGATGCGGCACGTTGAATTTTGGTGCGGAGAGCGTGTCGAGCGTCGTCTTCACCGCCGGCACGCCCCAGATGAAGACGAGCAGACTGAGGAGAATCCACGGCAGCCACGCGCGACGAACCTCGGAGGGACGAGCTACGCGAGCCCCCATCTCCATTGGTGACGCGGAAGAAGTGGGGTTCGCGCAGCTCGTCCCTCCGAGGTCAGCGTTTGCTGGATTCCACCCATCCTTCGGCTGCCAGACTTTCAGCAGCGCGAGCACCGCGAGCAGCGATGAAATCGCCGCGACGATGTCCACGAGCCACGGGCCGTGGAAGTTGGAGACCAGAAATTGCGGCACGGCGAACGCGACGCCCGCCGTCAACGCGACGGGCCACACGCCGAGCATTCCGCGCCAACCCGCGAATGCCCACACCACCCAGAACGGGACGATGAGCGAGAAGAACGGCAGTTGTCGTCCAATCATCGCCGACAGCGCGTGGAGGTCGAGGCCCGTGACGCCCGCAAGCGCAATCACGGGCGTGCCGAGCGCGCCGTAGGCTACCGGCGCGGTGTTGGCGATGAGCGAGAGGCCGGCGGCCTGGAGTGGCTTGAAACCTAGTTGCATCAGGATTGCCGCCGTCACGGCGACCGGCGTGCCGAATCCCGCCGCGCCCTCAAAGAACGCACCGAAGGAAAACGCGATGAGGATCACCTGCACGCGCGGATCGGGCGCGAGGTGCGCGAGACTTTCGCGCAGCACGGCGAAGAGTCCTTTCTTCACCGTGAGAGTGTAGAGAAAGATGAGGTTCAGTATGATCCAGCCGATCGGCAACATTCCGTATGCCGCGCCGTAGCCCGCCGTGGCGAGGGCGAGGTCCGCCGGCATGTGAAACGCAAAGAGCGCCACGGCGAGCGCCACAGCGAGTCCGAGCAGCGCCGCGAGGTGGATGCGGATTTCCAGCCACGCAATCGCACCAAGCAGCACGACCACGGGCAAGGCCGCGACGGCAGTGGAGAGAAAAGCGTTTCCCAGCGGGTCGTAATTTTGCGCCCAAGTCATGCAGGGTGGGCGAGATCAAACGGGAAAGCCCTCGGTGCCGGCAACAGTTTTCTCCCGCGCTGTGTGCGGCGGCTTGTCAGCGGCGATGCGGTTGGTTAGAAGGCGTTCGTGCGCACCTCGCTTTTTCCCGGTCAGAGTTCGATTCCGCTGAAATGGGTTGTCACGGTCGCGATGCTGGTGGTAGCGGCCGGTTGCAGTTCATTCCAGCGCGATTGGAAGGCGGCAGCCGCCACACCCGCGCCGACCACGAGCATCGAGGGCGTGTGGGCGGGCACGTGGTTGAGCCACTCGAACGGCCACACCGGAACGCTCCAGGCGATCATCGCGCGGACGCCCGTCGGGACGTATGAGACACGCTTCCACGCCACGTTCTGGAAATTGTTCTCCACGGAATACACGATTCACTTGAACGCCACCCCGGCGGGCGGCCGGTTCAAGCTGGAAGGTCGCGAAGACCTCGGTCGCTGGTTGTTTTGGGATTTTGGCGAATTCACTTACGAAGGGCAGGCGACGGCGACGAACTTCAATTGCACCTACTCGAGCGCGCACGACCACGGGGTGTTCGACATGACGCGGCCCAAATGAAGATCGCGCGCCCACGGCCGACGTGCTTCGCCTTCGCGGTATCGCTCCGGGCAATTCCGATTCAACTGGTTTGCTTCATCGCGGCGTCTCTGCTCTGTGCTTCGTTCGTCGGTTGTTCCTCGGTTGACCGCACGGGAAAGGGCTTGCGCGTCGTGAGTAATTTTCCCGGCGGCTCGGCGGCGGTGGAACAGATCGATCAGGCCGGCCGGATCGTTCACGTGAGGCCGGCGTCGAATCCGGGGCGCGGGTGGGAGGCGTGGTGGTATTTCAAACTCGAAGGCATCCGGCCCGGTGAGACGATCACGCTCGACGTGGGCAAGGCGCCGTGGGCCACGCCTGATCGCGCGGCGTTCAGTCTCGACGGCAAAACGTGGAAGCAGACTGCCCCGGGCGCGCGGATGAAGGACCGCATCGTCTATCGCGTGCCGGTCGCGGCGCGCTCGGCTTGGTTCGCGTGGGGGCCGCCGTTTATGCTGGCCGATTCGAGGCGGTTGATTGAGAGCGCGGTCCGACGCAATCGCGCGGCTTCATCCTTTGTGCT
>DATDFH010000576.1:0-9169 GCA_036522715.1 Verrucomicrobiia bacterium | reverse complement strand
GGCACTTTGCGCCACGCATTCGCGTCGGTGACGTCGGCGAACTCGGGCCGCTCCGGGCCGTGGACGATGTTTCGCACCCCGCGCAGCATGTAGAGCGCGCCAATGATCAATCCGCCCCACGCGGCGGCGACGACGAACCATTGGAGATTCTTCCACGCACCAAATAATACGAGCAGTTCGCCGGGGAAGTTCGCGAAGCCCGGCAGGCCGCAGCCGGCGAGGAAGCCCATCACCAGCGCCGCTCCGATGAACGGCATCCGGCGCATCAGGCCGCCGAGCCTGTCCATGTCGAGCGTGCCGGTCGCGTTGTAGAGCCAGCCGCTGATCGCAAAGCTCAACGCGGCGAGCAGTCCGTGTGCGACCATCACCAGCACCGCGCCGGTGATCCCGATGAGCGACACGCTCGCGATGCCGAGGAACACAAAACCCATGTGCGCCAGGCTCGAATAGCCGATGAGGAAGTTGAGGTCGCGCTGGCGCATCGCCACCCAGCCGCAGTAGAGAATGTTGCCGATGCACAGCCACGCGAGGATTTGCATCCAGCCCGCCGCGCCCTCGGGCAGCAGCGGCAGCGCGACGCGGATGATCGCGTACACGCCGGCCTTCTTGAGCACGCCCGCGTGGAGCATCGCCGTCGCGGTCGGCGCGGAGCCGTAGCCGAGCGGCGCCCACGAGTGAAACGGCACGAGGCCGACGAGGATGCCGAAGCCGAAGAGCAGCAGCGGGAAGATGAGGTTTTGCGATTTGGCGGTGAGCGGGTTCGCCTTCACGTGCTCCATCAGCGTCACGATGTTCAATGAGTTCGCGCCGGCTTGCAGGTAAAGCGCGATGAGGCCGACCAGCGCGATCAGCGCGCCGAGGCTCAGGTAGATCGTGATCTGGTAGGTGGCGTAGTTTTTGTCCGCGCCGCGCCCCCAGAGGCCGATCATGATGAACGTCGGCACCAGCGCGAGTTCGTTGAAGAAGTAGAAGAAGAACAGGTCGAGCGACGCGAACGCGCCGAGCGCGCCGCCCACGATGAGCAGCATCAGGATGTAGAAGAGCTTGTCGTTGCTCTTGATCTCCCACGACACACACGCGGCGGCGAAGCCCACAACGGCGGCCATGAGCACGAGACCGACGTTAATACCGTCCACGCCGACGTGATAATTGATGCCGAGCGCGGGAAGCCAATCCAGCTTGTGAACGAATTGAAACTCCGCCAGGCCCGGCGCGAAGCGGAAGAACAGCACGACGGAGAGCAGCATCGTCACGAGCGTGGCGAGCAGCGTGATAGCGCGCATGACGAACCGGTAGTTCGCCGGGATCAGTGCGAGCACGAGCGCCGCGAGCAGCGGGAGGAAGATGATGGTGGAGAGAAGCATTGGCTTGTGGCTTAACCTGAAATCAACTTCGCCAAAGCGACTTTGTCCTCGGCGCTCAGATAACGAGTGAGCGACGAATGCGGATTCATGATCGCTGGAATACGGATCAGGTCGTCTCGAAGGAGTATCGACGCACTCAACGCAAAACCCTGAAGGGTGGTCACCTTTTTGAACTTCGCGTTTTCCACATACTTCCCGATGAATGGTTCAGATGTGAAAAAGGGCAGCACCGTGTGCTTGTCCAATTCAAAGGTGTGAAACTTCACCTCGGCAGACGATTCGATCACGGACAACTGTTTCGCAGCTTCGTCCATCTTCTTTAACACTTCGCCTTCGTTGGCGTTGGTCGTCGCGACTTCACTCGCATTACCGATGAGCCACACGTTGCTCCGCGCCAGCAACTCGATGTACTCACTCGTTCGGTTGGGGTTCGCTCCCAGCACCGCCAGTTGGTCGACGGGTTCTTTCGGCCCGCCAAACATGCCCTTGATAAAATCGAATGCACCCATGAAAAAAATTATTTTAGGACCAGATACAGCAACACGGCCACGCCGAGCACAAGCAGGAAGGCGTAGGTCTGCAAGTTTCCGGTCTGCACCAAACGCAGCGCGCGACCGGCGAGTTCGGTGGTCCCGTGCGTGCCGCGAACGGCGATCCCGGCGATGAGCCACCGATCAATCCACGCCGCGACACGCGAGATGGCTTCGTGCGTGAACGCGATCAGGCCAGTGTAGAGTTCGTCGAAGTAGAACTTGTCGCGCATCATGCGAGCGAGTGCGCCGAGTTTCATCGGGAGCGGATCGCTCGCGGCGCCGGAGTAGAGCGCGTAGGCGGCGCTGAAGCCCAGCGCGGTCGCCATCAGGCCGAACAACGCGGCCATTGGCGAGTGGCTGAGCGGTTCGAGCAGCGCCTGATACCACGGCAGGGAATGGAGGTGTTCATCGCCAAAGCCGCGCGCGAGGAAGGCGTCGATACCCCACACGCCCGCGAACAGTGAGGCGAAGGCGAGCAGGCGCAGCGGCCACGTCATCACGCTGGGCGACTCATGCGCGTGCGAGGCCGTATCATCGCGTGCTTCGCCGCGGAAGGCGACGAAGTAGAGGCGAAACATGTAGAAGGTTGTCAGCGCCGCCACGAACACGGCGACGATGAACAGGCCGTAGCTGTTCCGCTGGAGGGCTTGGGCGAGGATGGCGTCCTTGCTGAAGAATCCGCTGAAGGGCGGCACGCCGCACAACGCGAGCGTGCCGACGAGGAACGTCCAGTGCGTCACCGGCATCCGCGCGCGCAGGCCGCCCATCTTCCAGATGTCCTGCTCGTGGTGCAGCGCGTGAATCACCGAGCCGGCGCCGAGGAACAGCAACGCTTTGAAGAACGCGTGCGTGGTGAGGTGAAACATCGCGGGCGTCGGGCCGCTCAAGCCGACGGCCATGATCATGTAGCCGAGTTGCGAGAGCGTGGAGTAAGCGAGGATGCGCTTGATGTCGTTCTGTTGAACCGCGATGAGCGCCGCGAGCAGCGCCGTGAAACCGCCGATCCACGCGATCACGTTCAACGGCGTCAGGCCGCCTAGGAACGCCAGCGACGCCGGCCACGCGGTGGGCACGTTGAACAGGAAGAACACGCGGCACAGCATGTAAACGCCCGCGGCCACCATCGTCGCGGCGTGGATGAGCGCGCTGACGGGCGTCGGGCCTTCCATCGCGTCGGGCAACCAGACGTGGAGCGGGAATTGCGCGCTCTTGCCCATCGCGCCGCAGAAGATCAGCAGCCCGGCAACGCCCGCCAGCGCGCCAAACGCCTGCGGGTTGTGTTCGAGCAGCGCCTTGATTTCGCCGAAGTTCACGTCGCCCGTCACGTTCCACACGAGCAGGATGCCGAGGATGAAGCCGAAGTCGCCGAGCCGGTTTGTGATGAACGCCTTTTTCGCCGCGTCGGCCGCCGAGGCGCGCTCGTGCCAGAAACCGATCAGCAAATAGGAACTCACGCCGACGAGTTCCCAGAAGATGAAGAGCTGGACGAAGTTGTTCGCCAGCACGATGCCGAGCATCGAAAACGTGAACAGGCTCAGACACGCGAAATAACGGCCGACGCTCCGGTCCTCGTGCATGTAGCCGTAGGAGTAGATTTGGATCAGCCCGCCGACGCCGGTGACGATGAGCAGCATCACCAGGCTCAGCGGATCGAGGATCGCGCCGATCTGGATTTCGAGGCCGTCGAGGAACAGCCACGGACACGCACACTCGAACGGCTTGCCCGAGCCGTGCGCGAGGAAGAGCACGGCGCTCAGCACGAAGCTGATCGCCACCGCGCCGATGGATAGCTTGGCGCTCAGTTCGCGGTCGCGCTGGGTGAACAGCGTGATGACCGCCGCCGCCACGAGCGGCAGGAACAGGATGATCCAAGTGAGCGAGGCGGTCATGGGCGGTCAGTATTTCATCGCGGTGAGATCCTCGACGTGCGCAGTCTGACGTTTGCGATAGAGCGCGACGATGAGGGCGAGCCCGACGGAAACTTCGGCCGCCGCCACGGTGATGATGAAAAAGACCATCACCTGGCCGTTGAGGTTGTTGTTGAAGCGCGAGAAGGCGACCAGCGCGAGGTTGGCCGCGTTGAGCATCAACTCGAGCGACATGTAGATGACCAGCAGATTGCGCCGGGTGATCACGCCCAGCAGACCGAGGCTGAAGAGCAGCGCGCTGACGATGAGGTAGTGTTCGAGGCCGACGTGCATTTCGTTTTGGCCCGCTAAGCACGCGAAAGACGCGAAATGCAGATTCTCATTTCGCGTTCTTTGCGTGGTTCGCGGGCACTCATTTCAAATCTTTCTTGCTGAGCAGAATGACCCCGACCATCGCCACCAGCAGGAGCACGGAGACGATTTCGAAGGGGAGGATGAAATCGGTGAACAGCAGTTTGCCCAACGGCGCGGTGGCGCCCTCGGCGTTGGGCACGGGCAGGTTCTTGCCCAAGCCGGAGTCGAGGATGCCCTTGACCGTGAGGCCGGCGACGGCGCCGACGGCGATCACGCCCGCGGCGAGGCTGAAGGTCTTGAGCTTGCGGCGTTGTTCCTCCTTCAGGTCGAGCAGCATGATGACGAAGAGGAACAGCACCATCACCGCGCCGGCATAGACGAGGATCTGCACCGCCGCGAGGAAGAACGCGTGCAGCAGCACGAACAGCCCGGCCATCGAGGCGATGGTCAGCACGAGGAACATCGCGCTCGTGACCGGGCTGCGGCTGAACGGATTTACGACGACCAGCAGGCCGCAGAGCAATGTCAGCACGGCGAAGATGTAGAAGAGGATGTCGTGCATGATCGCATCAAGGTGTGTCGCATGTCAGGTAGAAGCGCACTCCACGTTCCGCTGCAATCCGGAGAACCGCTTCTATTCCTTCCAAGTCCGTCACGACTCGTTCCCGTAAGTTGGGCGGGGAATCAGGGAGTGAGATTGAACAATCGCTCTCGCGGAAGTTGGCGAGAAGTCCGCGTATGAGCTTCAGTCCTGCGCCTGCATCGATCCACTTGACTGGTGGTGGCGCCATGTCGGCAACGTCGATTCCCGCGTCTTGGGCGAATGCAAGCGCGTCCTCTGGGTTCACGCTGAAAAAGTCATCGAGAGCAGCGAGCGGTGAGTCGGCGTGAGCGGGTGAAGACTGACTGTGAAAATGAGCATGCGCGAGTGCCTTTCCATCCACACTCAACGGATCAACACCTTCGATCGGTTGCTCCAACATGCAGTAGTAGCCCATTCCCATAATCGTGATTTTCTCGTGCCGTTCGCTCGTCAGATTCGAAGTTCAGAATTAACTTTTCGCTATCGGAAACGTCTCCTGTTCCTTCGCCTCCTTCAGTTTCTGTTTCCACTTTTGGATGCCGGCGTGCGTGCCGCCGAGGGCAAGGAGTTTTTCCTTGTCGTAAATCAGCTCCTCGCGCGTGAGGCCGGTGAGCGAATAGTCTTTTTGCAGGAAGATCGCCTCCTCCGGGCAGACTTCCTGGCAATAGCCGCAGAAGATGCAGCGGAGCATGTTGATCTCGAACTCCAGCGGCATCTTCTCGGCGTTGGGGCGGTCGGCCTTGAGGCCGCTGTCGCCGGGCGGGATGATCTTGATGGCCTTGGGCGGGCAGACGAATTCGCAGAGCTGGCAGCTCACGCATTTGGTGTTGCCGTCCTGATCGCGCACGAGATACGGCGCGCCACGGTAGCCCTCGGGCACGACCCACTTCTGCTCCGGATACTCCATCGTCACCGGCTTGCGGCCGAAGAGCGTGCGCGCGAAATGCCGCCACGTGACTTTGAAGCCGTTGAGCACCGCCGGCAGATACAGGCGCTCGGAGAGGGTCAGCGGTTTGCGGTCAACGATCATGACAGACAGTTTTGAACCACCAAGGCGCCAAGGCACCAAGTTGAGGTGAACTCTTGCGCCGTAATCCAAACGCGATTCGTTTGAAAAAGTTTCTTCATCTTCGTGTCTTGGTGTCTTGGTGGTTTACTTCGAATTCAGAATCAATAACACCACCGCGGTCACGACGATGTTCGCCAGCGCCAGTGGGAGGAAGCGCCGCCAGCCCAGGTCCATCAACTGGTCGTAGCGGAAGCGCGGCCACATCCAGCGCACCCAGATCATCACGACCATCACGCACACGACCTTGGCGAGGAACACGCCGATGTGCGCCAAGCCCAAACCGAGCGTCGTGGCGGTTTGGTTCAAGCCACCGAATGGCAGCGTCCAGCCGCCGAGGAAAAGGGTCACCAACATCGCCGAGCCGGAAATCATCGCGGCGTATTCGCCGAGGAAGAACAGCGCGAATTTCATCGAACTGTATTCGGTGTGGTAGCCGCCGACGAGTTCCTGCTCGGATTCCGGAAGGTCGAAGGGCAGCCGGTTGGTTTCGGCGAAAACGGCCACGAGGAAGATGAAGAAAGCGAGCGGTTGCTTGAAGGCCAGCCACGCGCCGCTGGCCTGGTAGTCGATGACTTTGCTGAGGTTCAGATCACCCACGAGCATGAAGACCGGCAAGACGCTCATGCCCATCGCAATTTCGTAGGAAATCATCTGCGCGCTGGAGCGGATGCCGCCGAGGAATGGATACTTGGAGTTGCTCGCCCAGCCTGCGAGGACGATCCCATACACGCCGAGCGACACGATGCCGAACGTGTAGAGGATGCCGACGTTAAGGTCGGCGATGACCATCGGCTGCTTGCCGAGGTGGGAGCCGAAGGGAATCACCGCCACGGTCATCAGCGCCGGGATTACGGCAATGGCAGGCGCGAGCCAGAAGTACGCCGTGCGCACGTAGGCCGGCGTGAAGTCTTCCTTGAGGAAGGACTTCAGGGCGTCGGCGATGGGCTGAAAGATGCCCATGCGAGTGAGCAACGGGCCGAGCACGGGAATGTATTTCACGAACGGCGGCGCGGTGCGATTCGGCCCGACGCGGTCCTGGATGAACGCCGAGACCTTTCGCTCCACGAGGACCGCGTAGGCGACGAACGTCATCACCACCGCGAAGACCACGGCGATTTTGACCGCGCTGAAGATGAGGAAGTTCCAGTCCATCAGAAATCGGTTTTCAAATCGTGACGTTCACGCCGAGGTCGCCGATCTTCGCCCACTCGATGCCGGCGAAGGCGGGGACTTCCTTCGCCATCTGGTTGAACAAACCCTCGATGCTGACGAAGCCGTCCTGGCCGGTGACGTTGAACACGAGTTCGTGCAGGAACTCCCACTCGGCGCGCGCGTCGCCGGGCGGCTCGATGGCTTTCATGAATTTTTGCAGGCGACCCTTCACGTTGACGAACGTCCCGCGCTTCTCGGCGTGCGCGGCGCCGGGCAAAAGGTAGTGCGCGAGTGCCGTCGTGGCGTTGGGAAGGATGTCGCTGACGATCAGCGTGTCGAGCTTCGCGAGCACGTCGGCGCCGAAGCCGTGCTTCGTGACGTCCTCGCCGAAGACGAGGAGCGTCTTGATGCGGCCGGCGCGGATGCCGTCGGCGATCTTGGGGAGGTTGATGCCCATCTCGGAGAAGCAGATGCCCGTGAGTCGCGCGCCGGTGCTGTTCGAATTCTTGTCGGCGTTGACGAGCAGCTTGTCGCCTTCGCCGTCGCGCGCGACCGAGTCGGTCAGCGCGCCAAGTTTCGTGGCGAGTTTCTTGAGGAGGTAAAGTTCCTCAGTCGTCTGCCGCGCGGAGGCGATGATGGCGACGGTACCTTTCGGGGCGGCGTTGAGTTTGGCGGAGATTTCCTTCAGCCCGTGCGGCCAGTTGGATTTCTGTCCGCTCACCAGCACGTCGCGCAGTCGGTCTGCACGGTTGATCCACTTGTAGTTGAGCCGTCCCGCGTCGCACATCCAGCAGGCGTTGACGGCGTCGTTCTGCCGCGGCTCGTAGCGATAGACTTTGTTCTCGCGCGAGCCGATGACGATGTTGCAGCCGGTGCCGCAGCTCGTGCAGATGGACTTCGTCTCCTTGAGGAACCACACGCGCATCTGGAAGCGGAAATCCTTCGAGGTGAGCGCGCCCACGGGGCAGAGATCGACGGTGTTGAGCGTGTAGTTGTGGTCGAAGGCTCCTTCCTTCCACGCGGCGATGGTGTTGTAGCTGCCGCGGTTGACGATGCCGAGCGCGTCGTCGCCGACGATGTCCTTCGTGAAGCGGATGCAGCGCGTGCAAAGAATGCAGCGCTCGTCATCGAGCATGATGCGCGGACCGAGATCGACGGCCTTGGGCTTGTGAACCTTCGTCTCGGCGAACTCGCTCTGCGCCTGGCCGTGCTCGACGGAATATTCCTGGAGCTTGCACTCGCCGGCCTGGTCGCAGATCGGGCAATCGAGCGGGTGATTGACCAGCAGCGATTCGAGCACGGCCTCGCGCATCTGCTTCGTCGCGGGCGAGCCGGGATAAAGTTCCATGCCCGGCGAGATCGGCGTGGCGCAGGCGATGGCGCCGCGCGGCGTGGTCGGCTCGTAGGGCAGGACTGACTTGGTGATTTTCGCGGAGCCGTCCTCGTTGAGCACGGGCTTGCGGTCGGGGCCGATCATCGGCGTGCCGAACTCGATGAGGCACATGCGGCAGTTGCCGGCGACAGGCAGCTTCGGGTGATAGCAATAGTGCGGCACCTCGACGCCGGCGGCGTACTGGCAGGCTTGGAGCATCGTCGTGGACTGCAACTTGCCCTGCCAATCGGGCATCAGCTTCGGCACCTCGACCTCGCGGCCGTCCACCTTGATCTTGATCTTCTCGACCGGCGGCGGTGCGGGGGCGGCAGGCTTCGGTTCGGTTGTGGGTGCAGCGGACATTTTTCTTTTAACGCGAAGGCGCAAAGGCGCAAAGGCGCAAAGTCTGAAACGCTTCGCGACTCCGCGTCTTTGCTTCTTTGCGTTGAAAAATCTTGTTGCTCATTCGTTCAATGCGGACTTGCGACCAGTTCCTGCGGAGTCGTCGCGCCTAGGCTCGCTTCGTCGGCAGCGCCTCTCGCCTCAAAATCTTCCTTGAACTTCTTCACGAAGCTCAACACCGGCCACGCACAGGCTTCACCGAAGGCGCAGATGGTGCGGCCCTGGATGTTCTGCGCGATGTGCAGGAGGTAATCCGCGTCGGCCTTGCGGCCCGCTCCGTGTGTGAGGCGATGGAGCGCCTTGCTCATCCAGAGAGCGCCTTCGCGACAGGGCGTGCACTGGCCGCAGCTCTCGTGCGCGTAAAACTCGGCGATGTTCGCCAGCGCCTCGACGATGTCCGTCGTGTCGTCCATCACGATGACCGCGCCGGAGCCGGACATCGAGCCGGCTTGCTGCAACGTGTCGAAGTCGT
>DATDFH010000575.1:0-6829 GCA_036522715.1 Verrucomicrobiia bacterium | reverse complement strand
GGTGCTCTCCATGAACTGCCGCGAGAACACGTCGCTCGCCACGCTGCCGCGGCTGACGCGGCTCGGTTTCGTCCGACGTGGCGCCGAGCGATCGCTCGCGCAGAAGTACGCCGACCGTTTGCGCGTGAAAGCGCCGTCGCTCGAATCGCTGATCGCCGGCCTGAGCGGCGGCAACCAGCAAAAGGTCGCGCTCGCGAAGTGGCTCGCGCGCGAGTGCGACATCCTCATCGTGGACGAACCGACACGCGGCGTGGACGTGGGTGCCAAGGCGGAAATCCATTCGCTGCTCGACGAACTCGCCTGCCAGGGCCTGGCGCTGCTGGTGATTTCCTCCGAGCTGCCCGAAGTGATGAATCTCAGCCGGTGCTTGCTCGTGTTGCGCGGCGGCCGGATCAGCGGCGAGTTGCGTCGCGCGGATTTCTCTCAACCAGCGATCATGCGCCTGATGGCAGGCATGGAAGCTAAGGCGGCATAGGTTGGGCGGGAGCTCCGCGCTCCGTCAGATTTCCGGCTTGAACGCCAGCACGCTCAACGGTGGCAGGCTGAACCCGGCGGAGAAGGGTTGGAAGTGCATCGGCCAGTTCTCCGCCTGCACTCCGCCGAGGTTGCCCTTGTTGCTGCCGCCGTAGATTTCGGCATCGCTGTTGAGCACCTCCTGCCAGCGGCAGTTGTACGGCAGGCCGATGCGGTAGCCGGTGCGCCAGACCGGGGTGAGGTTCATGATGACCAGCAGCTTGTTGCTGCGCTCGCGATTCTGTCGGACGAAGGAAAACACGCTGCTCTCGCGGTCGGTGCAGTCGATCCAGTAGAAGCCGTCCACGTCGTAGTCGGTCTCCCAGAGCGCGGAGTTGTCGCGGTAAACCCGGTTTAGATCGCTGACGAAACGTTGAACGCCGCGGTGGAAGGGCCCCTGGCCAAGCAGCCACCAGTCGAGGCTCGTGTTCTCGTTCCACTCCTTGGTCTGCCCGAACTCGCAGCCCATGAAGAGGAGTTTCTTGCCGGGGAACATCCACTGGTAGGCGAGCATGGAACGGAGGTTGGCCGCCTTGAGCCAGTCGTCGCCGGGCATTTTGCCGAAGAGCGAGCCCTTGCCGTGAACGACCTCGTCGTGCGAGAGCGGCATCAGGAAATTTTCCTGGTGCTGGTAGAGCATCGCGAAGGTGAGGTCGTTCTGGTGGTACTTGCGGTGCACCGGGTCGCGCTTGAAGTAGCCGAGCGTGTCGTGCATCCAGCCCATGTTCCATTTGAAGGAGAAGCCCAGCCCGCCGAGGTACGGCGGGCGCGTCACCTGCGGCCAAGCGGTGGATTCCTCGGCGATGGTGATCACGCCCGGATGCTCGGTGTGGACGATGTGGTTGAAGGTCTTGAGGAACTCGATCGCCTCGATGTTTTCGCGTCCGCCGTATTTGTTGGGCAGCCACTCGCCCTCCTTGCGCGAGTAGTCGAGGTAGAGCATCGACGCGACGGCATCGACGCGCAGGCCGTCGATGTGGAAGCGCTCGCACCAGAAGAGGGCGTTGGCGATGAGGAAATTGGAGACCTCGTGCCGGCCGAAGTTGAAGATGAGCGTGCCCCAGTCCTGGTGCGCACCCAGCCGCGGGTCTTCGTGTTCGTAAAGCGCGGTGCCGTCGAAGCTCGCCAGCGCCCACTCGTCGCGCGGGAAGTGCGCGGGCACCCAGTCCATGATCACGCCGATGCCCGCCTCGTGCAGCGTGTTGATGAGATATTGGAGATCGTCGGGCGTGCCGAAGCGGCTGGTGGGCGCGTAGAAGCCGGTGACCTGGTAACCCCACGACGGATAAAAGGCGTGCTCGGCCAGCGGCATGAACTCCACGTGCGTGAAGCCCGTCTCGCGCAGGTAATCCACCAACGGCCGCGCGACTTCGCGGTAGGTATAGGACTCGAACTGACTCTTCTTCATCCACGAGCCGAGGTGGACTTCATAGACGCTGGTCGGCGAGCGGAACGGATCGCGCTGGCCGCGCGCCTCCATCCATTTGCCGTCGGTCCATTTGAACTTTGAGTTGTTCCAGACGATGGCGGCGGTCTTGGGCGCGGCCTCGAAGAAGAATCCGTACGGGTCGGTCTTGAGCACGATGGCGCCGTGCGTGTTCTTGATTTCAAATTTGTAATGTGCGCCTTCGCCGACACCGGGGATGAAAATCTCCCACACGCCCGACGCGCCCAGCAGGCGGAGCGGATGCACACGGCCGTCCCAGTTGTTGAAATCGCCGACGACGCTGACGCGCTGCGCGTTGGGCGCCCAGACGCCGAAGCTTGTGCCCCAGATGCCGTCCACGCAGCGGATCTGCGCGCCGAGCTTGTCGTAGATGCGCCGTTCATCGCCCTTACCGAAAAGGAAGAGGTCGGACTCGCCTAACGACGGGAGAAATGAATACGCGTCACGCGTGGTGCGCTTCCGGCCCTGATGGTCGGTGATGACGAGGTCGTAGGCATAAACGCGGGTGGCGGACTGGGTGGAACCTTCGAACACGCCGTGGTCGTGAATGCGTTTGAGCGCGAAGGCTGGCTGCTCCTTCTCGTGCACGGGCCGGACCTCGACATTCTTTGCATCGGGCACGAATGCGCGCACAACGACACCCGACCCATCGCCAAGCGGGTGCATGCCGAGAAGCTGGTGCGGCGCGCGGTGTTGGACCTTGAGAAGGCTGTCGAGTTCAGCGGGCGACAGAATCATGGCGCGACTGTGCCGGGGTCGGAGACGCAAAGCACGCAAAAACCCGTGCGAGTCACAGGCTGGCGAGGATGCGCGTCAGTTGTGCCTCGTGGACGTCCACACCGGCCTCGGTCCAGATCACCAGATCGGCGGCGTCCATCTTCTTGTCGAGCGGCCACTGGGAGCGCAGGCGGTCAGTGATATGCGCCTCGCTCCAGCCGCGCGCCAGAAGCCGGCGCCGTTGTGTCGCTGCCGTGCAGGCGGCGCAGATGGTGGCGTAAAAAAAAGTCGCGGCCTTCGTTTCGAACAGCAGCGGGATCACAACCACACCGAGCTTTTCGCCGGCCAGGAGCCATTGATTGGCCTGGGCGAGCCAGACCTCGCGGATGCGCGGGTGCAGGATGGCTTCCAGCCGCTCGCGGGCCTGTGAGTCGGTGAATACGATCCGGGCGAGCTCTTCGCGACGCAGGCGGCCGTACTCGTCGCGCACGGCCGAGCCAAATGCACTGAAGATTTCCGACAGCGCTGGCTGGCCCGGCCCGGTCAGTTGATGCGCGATGGCGTCGGTGTCGATGACTGGCAGGCCGCGGCGCTGGAGAAATTCCGCCGCGGTGGATTTACCCGCGCCGATGCCGCCGGTCAGGCCCAAGAGTTTCATTCACGGTTGAATGGTAGAGGGGCTGGCTACGCTGGAGCGGAAACATCGCAGCGGGTTGTCGCAACTCTCCGCCGCCAGCAGGCATCCCGCTCAGTGGAAGTAGGTGACGCGGTAGAAGCAGGCGCCGTTGGTGGAAACCGGATCGGCAACGGTGGCGGTGCCGTTCTTGGGACCGTGCGTGTAGTTGCGCAAAAACTCCCACGGGCCGCCAAAGGTCTTCTTGCACTCGACGCGATAGGTCGTGTTGGCCGCGGCTTCCCAGGAAATCATCGCGGTGACGCTTGCAGGGCCGGCGTCCCCGGACCCCGGACGCGACAAACTGAGCGAAATGGCGACAGGATCGAATGGAAATTCGTCGTAACGGTTGGGGATGCCGTCGGCGTCCGAGTCGATGGTCGAACTGTCGCGCAGCGCGCGGTTGACCACGGTTGTGCTGCCGTCGCTGTTGGTCACGGTGATCGAGCTGAAGGCGCCGGCGTAACCGCTGACCCAGCGAAGATGGCCATTATGGGCACCGTCGAGTTTCTCCGCGGGGAGGCTGGCATCGGCGAAATAGACGGTGATGTTCGGATTGAACGCCAATGCCGTGAGGTAATTGGTCGCGTCGTTCCGGAGATCGAGGTAATCGACATAGACCGCGTCGTTGGTGCCGACGCCGCTGAAGACGAACTCGCTGCCCGCGCCGCCATCGAGAACCAGCCGGCCGAGGGCGGCGTTGTTGCCGTAACCGTTGGTGGTCACGCCACGATTCTCCATCGCGAAGCGGTGCGTGACCGAGGCGAATTGCGTGGCAACCGACCGGACGGTCGTGCCGAGCAAGTCACCGGTCGCCGGTTTGGTGAGGATGTGAAGGCCGTCGTTGACGCTCCACGAGTTGGAGGAATTTGAGTCGCCGTCGGAAAGACGGCCGGTGACGTTGAGAATCAGCGCGGCGCCGGTTTGGAAGGTAGAGTTGGTCACGTCGAGCGTCGTGCCGGAAAGCTGGATGTCGCCAATCGCCTGGAGACGGGCGTTGGTGATGGTGGCACTGGTGAACAGGGCAAGCAGCGGACCGCCAGTGGCGCTCAAAATGCCGCCGTTGTCGAGGGTTTGCGCGCTCACCGAAAGCGACGCGGCGGAAACGGTCCCACGATTTATGAAGTTCACATACGGCTGCGGGGCGTCGTTACCGAAGACGGCGCTGTTGGCGACGTTGATTTGTCCATAGTTGGTCAGGTAACGAAGCGTCGGGAACTGCGTGATCCCGGCATCGGCGGGAATGTTCAGCGCGCCGTTGGTGCCGACGGTCAGGGCCGGGGCGTTGACGCCGAAGGACAGCACGGGCGTGATGGAGTCGTCCACGACCAGGTTGTTGCCGGTGGCCGAGAAGTCGCCAAACGTGACTGGCAGCGTTCCTTGAAAGTCATGGTCAATGATCATGACATGAAACGTGAACGGTGTGCCGCCCACAACGGTCCGGTTGCCCCACAGTCCGCTCCACACGGACAGGCTCCCCTGCAGCCGCCGCACGGAACTCGCGGCGAGACTGTCGAGCACCAGCGAGCTGTTCGTGGTCTTGAACTTGAAATTGATGAACGGCGCGTCGAATGCGGCATTGGTGGTGCCGACAAGATTGGTGGTCGTGATGTTGATGAAGTTATCCGAACGGATGCGCGCCCGGTTCAAGTCGAGCGTGGAGGCGGCGATCTCAACGCGGCCCGGCGCGTTGGAGGGCGTGGTGGCGGGCGTGGTCGAGAAGAAGGATACGGATTCCCCAATCTGGGCCGAGTAGCCCAGGTAGGCGTATTGAACCTGATTGCTGACGTACGGACCGACGAGAAGCGAATTGTCGTAGGTGGCGTTTTCAGGCTCGGCGAAAAGCCAGTTGAAGGGCGTCGTCCGGCGAATCTGATACGCCTCCGGTTTGAACAGTTCGACCGGTGTAACGAAATTGTCGATGTTGGTCAACAGGTCGAATGCGTTCAGCCCAAGAAGCGGCATCGAGTCGGTCAGGTAAACGTAGCTGGTCAAAGGTTGCCCCGTCGAGATATCGAGGTCCGTCACGGAGAATTCAACAATCGGCGAACTGGCCACGCCAAAGCCGCTGGTATCGAACCGCACTTGCGTCGTCAGTTCGGCTGGAACATCAGCAGGCACGAAAACGACCTGGACAATTCGTTGGGTCGTCACCCCAATGACAGCCTGATTGGTGTGGACAAAGGCGTCGAACTGGCGACCGAAGAAGAAACTTGGCACCGCGACAAAATTGGTGATGTCCCCAGGAAAAACCACCTGGTGAAAAGGCGATTGGAGAAAAGGGAAAGAGAGGAAGGACGAGAGTCGGAGCTGGTTGGCCGCGAGGGTGTTTCCCACGATGGTGCCGTTCGTCCCGCCGCCCCAATAAAGGTCGGTGACGTCGCTGGCATTCTGGTAGTAGGGCGGAAAATCAAATCCGTCGCTGATCGCCGAGCTGACACTGCTCCCGGCACCCACGCCGCCGCGGCTAAGGTTGACCGAATTGCCGGTCAGCCGAACGAGACCTTGCGGACCAACCGCCATGGTCCCGGAGTTGGTGATGTTGGTGGCGGTGACCAGCAAATGGGTGGTGCCGGAAATGACGCCCTTGTTGACCACATCGGCGGCCGGCAGCCGGAATGTGTTGGTCACAAATTCCAGGCGGAAACCCGCGCTGCCGTTCATGCGGCCAGAAAGGTTGTTGGTATAGAAGAGCGTGTTGGCGGTGTCGTAGGGCAGGCTGGTGGTGGTGTTGATCGTGCCGTTGTTGACCACCGCCGTCGCGTCGATCTGCGGGTTGTTGACCGTCCCGTTATTGATGTAGATGGGCAGGGTGGCGCCCGGCGCGGGTACGGCCATCCCCACACACCACATCGCGAGAAAAAGTTTTCGGATCATATCGCTGGGTCGGGCTGGGCGGCTGTGGTCGTCACGGCGGGTTCAAAACCTGGTTCTCCAGGTCGTAAATCGACGTGCCAATAGGATACACCACCGGCGGATTGGTGCTGCCGTCAAAGGATCCCCAGACAAAGCCGAGACTTACAAAGTTCAATTCATCGAGGAAAAATGGATTCTGGTTGATCCGCCAAGGGCCAACCTTGTTGAAGGTAATCGTGACGGATGCGGAGTTGGGGCCCGGAGCTTGGATCACACCCGGTCCCGCAAGGGCGGACCGGCCGTTGATATTGTCGTTGTTGATCCAGTTGGGGGCCGCGGCCGTATTTCGCGTCCCAAGCACGGGCACACCCAAAACCACTCCGACGTCTGCGGCGGCGAACAGAATCTCCGGCGCGCCTGTAATGATCCGGCGAACGGCCTGGGTCACGATCATCGAATTGGTGACGTAGCTGTCGATGTAGGTGTTGGTTTGCGGGATGAAAGTCCCGAGCAGCGAGTCGTACGCGGCCCGCACGAAGGTGATCTTGTCCACACCGGGACGCAACGCTTGGCTGACCGCGATATTGGTGATGATCGTCGGCGGTGTGCCCACGGGCGAACCC
>DATDFH010000574.1:0-10735 GCA_036522715.1 Verrucomicrobiia bacterium | reverse complement strand
CCACTTCTCGATCACGAGCTGCTCCTTGCGCGATTGCCACTCCGCTTCGCTAAACACGCTGAGGTCGTCGCGTTTGAATCCCGGCACGTCGTTGCCCAGCGCGGGCGTGCCGCCTTCGCGCTCCTCAGTGGCGTAGAGCTTGTCCATCGAGACGCCGTGTTGTTGCGCCCAGTCGCCGATGCGCGTCACGTGCATCGCGTTGATGCTCGCGCTCGTCCAGTTCGGAAGATCGAGTTGCTTCTCCAGCCACAGCGCGACGGGGCGCGTGACGAAATAGGGACGATGGCTTGTGCCGCTCACGAAGCCCGTGGCGAAAACACCGTCGGCTTTGCCGCGCATCTTCACCGTGCGCGCGCGCAGGTCGGTGAAGAAAGATTCGGGCGTGTTCTGCATGTTCACCACCGTGTCGGCGAGGCCGTTGAAAATGAGCGTCGGCCCGCGTGCGGCGTGCAGCGCGTAAATCGCCGCCGGCCGGTCACCGAGAAAATTCAGCGAGCGGTAGGGCAGGCCCTGGCACATCGGCTTTGAGTTGTCCCAGTAGCCGTCGGGGCCATCGAGGTTGCCGCCGCCCACGAGCACGCACGCGCGAAGTCGCGTTTCCACCGCGCCGGTCAGTGACAACACGAACGAGCCGAGCGAGTAACCGCCCGCGCCGATGCGCTTCGCGTCCACCTCGGGCCGCGATGCGAGAAGCGAAACCCCCTGCATCACGTCGCTCATCAGCAGACCGCACAGCCGCCGCGCGAGTTGCTCGTCGCCTTTGATGTTGTCATGCGCGCGCGTTCCGGACTTGCGCGCCTTGTTGCGCTCGCCTTCGCCTGCGGGATCGAAGGTGAGCACGGCTGCGCCCGCGCACGCGTAGAGCACGCCGGTGTAGAACGCATACCAACTGTATTTATCCCCGCCGTGTCCGTTGACGACGATGAAACCGGGAATCTTTCCGCCCTTGGGCAGCGGTTTCGGCAGATAGAGAATCGCCGGCACGCGCATCCCAAACTGCGACGTATAGGTGACCGCCTCCGCCGCGATGCCCGACGCCGGCTCGAAGCGCCGGTGCGTCTGCGCGTCGAGCGCGGGCAACGGATCGGCGATGAAGAAGTTTGATCGAATCTGCGCGCGCCACGCGCGCTCCTGCTCGACAGACAGACCCTCGCCGAAGCAAACCGAGCTCAGCAGCGGGATCGACAGCAGCAAGCGACGCATACGGCTTGTTTCGATTCTCGACGGGGGCGCGTGTGAAATCCGAATCTCATTCCACCAGCCGCTGCTTGCCGACGAGCTGCTTGAGTTGGGGAATGTCGAAGGACTCCAGGAGACCGAAGCAAAACATCTCGGGCCGTTTATCGACGGTCCCGTCTTGGTCGATGATCTCGTGGAGACTTTTGAGTCCGTCGTGCACATCGACCTTGCCGATGGCGCCGCGTTCGAGCGCGGCGGCCAACAGCGCGGACAAGCTCGTGCGTTCGCCACGCACGACCAGCGTGACCGCGCCTTGCTTGAACTCTTCCTTGGCCCAACGCGCCACCGCCGCCATCTGTCCCGCTTGCAAGCCCAACGGCCGTTCGCCCACGCATGCCGTGAGCAGCGCGTAGAGAAAGTCGCGTTGTGAAATCTTCGACTCGCCGAAGTAGAACGGATCGATGGCAATCACGCGATTGCTGCGGCTCAACAACTCCTCCACTTCCGCCGCGAGACTTTTTCGCCCGGCGTCGGCGACCAGAACGACGGTGCCTTTCGGTTCGCCGCGTGTGATCTCGACGGCGGGCACGGTGAACTCGCCGACCTTGAGCGCCCAAAACCACACCGTCTTCGACCCGCTGCGCTCGGCGCCGATGCGCTGCGCCTTCACGGCGTCCTCGCGGAACTTCACGATCTCCGCCAGCTTACGCCGCGCGGCGGTGGGATTGTTTTCAGCAAACTTCGGATCGCGCGGCAGGTTCGCCGAGGCCGCGACGGCGAGTTGATGGAAGTCGGTGTTGTCCGCGGGCAGTTCCACGTTTAGCACCACGTTTGTCTTAACCTCGTCGTCGCACGCGATGTCCTTCGCGTCGAACTTCGCGTCGCCGGGGAAGAACACGTCGCCGACCATGCGGTAGAACGCCTCGCGATTGTCGCGCTCGTAGTTGTGCGTGCCGGGGTCGAAGTTGATGTGCGAGCGCAAGCGCTTCGCCTGGCCGTAGAGATCGAAGATCGGGCCGGCGGCTTGTTGCAGCGGAATCAGCGCGTGATCGGCGCGGAAGCAGCAGCCGTCCTTCGCGTTGAAGGTCAGCAGCGCCGCGCGGCCGGCCATCATCGCGGTGAGTGGCGCGAAGTCCGTCACCGTGGCGAGGTCGTTGGGCGTCTGCTCGGAATCGCCGAGGTCGGAGGTGAAGCGCGCGCGCGTGAGGTAGCTCGAATAGCCCGCGACCGGATTGCAAAGCTTCACGCGCGGATCGAGCGAGCTGATGAAGATTGTCTGCCAGCCACCGCCGGAAAGGCCGCTCACGGCGACGCGCTCGGGATCGGCGTTTGGGTGCTTGAGCAGCACGTCGAGGCCGCGCGACATCGCGAGGTAATACGGCGCCAGCCCGCTCACGCCGCAGAGGTCGAGCTGGTTCATCTTGTAGTGCTGGAAGCCCGCCGTGCGGAGCTGGCCCATGCCGAGCCACTCGACGTTGAGCACGACCATGCCGCGCTTGGCGAGATTGATGCAGCGAATCTGTTTGTAGGGCGCGGCCTTGCCGTTGCCGTCGTGGCCGTTGACAGCGAGGTGCACGGGCACCTTGCCGCTCACGTGCTCCGGTTCGTAGAGCAGCGCGGGAATCCACAGGCCGGGCAACGCCTCGTAGCGCAGCTTGGTGATGCGATAACCCGGCCCGCCGGGAATCGTCTCCAGCCACACCACGTCGGTCTTCGCGTCGCGCCACCGGCGCGCGCGCGCGCCACGGAAGACAACCTTGTCGAGCACGTCGCGCCGCGTCTTCTCTGCGTAACGCTCCCACTCGGCGACGGAGCGCACGGCGGGCATGAGCGGCACGCGCGCTTCGCAGAACGCCTGAACCTCGTGCAACGGCTGGTCGGGCGCGAGGATAGGCCGTTCGAGCCATTCACGGATTTCGCGCTGGCCGCCCTCGGAGGCGATCAGTCGGGCAGCGAGGAAAATGCAGGCGAAAGAAATCCCAAGGCGGCGAACATCGTGCGAAGGAAACATGCGCGCATCATTCGGCTCGCGTGGAAAGATGCCAAGCGGGTTTTTCCGTCGGCGCCGCGATTCAAACGCCGCCCGCTTCAGTGAGAAGATTCATCCGGGACTCCCCATCCCAACCCTCATTGGCGCAGCATCGCCATGAAAGGCGACGTTGTCATGGTCTTCCCCACTCAAGCTTGCGGATGCGAATGTTGCCAGCCTCTTGCGCGAGCGTGACAGTGACAGCTTCACAGAATCCATCTCCATCAAGAGCCACATACACGTAGCCGACATCTCCTTCTTGCTTGTTCGGCCAATCGTCAAGGATGCACCCGCTCACCAAACTAACGTCGGTGATCGGTCCATCGCCGAGCGCTATCATCTTTTCGACAGCTTGCTTGAGGTTTTCGGGGGAGTGCGACGCCCGCGCCTCTTCAGTCAGCAGCGCGTGTGCGGCTCGAAAACCTCCTTGTGCGATTGCGTGCCCGAACTGCACCGCTACTCGGGTATCAACTGCCATACGCGACGCCTCCTAACAGGGGGTTAAGTGTATCTGGCGGGCGGAGTGGGTCTCCATACGCAGCTCCCCGTCACCGCTCACGCCGCAGCCGGAGCGAGCACCCTTCCCGCGTGCTCGGTATCGCCGGACTTCGTGCGCGGCGGGAGTTTCTTCTCTACCGGACTCTTTTCGAGCACGACGTACTTGGGCAGGCCGCCCTCGGAGGGTTGTTTCATTTCGCCTTCGATCAACGGCCGGGCATACTCGATGAATTTCTCGTTCGGCAGGAACCCGTCCTCGGTGATCCAGTCGCGCGGGATGAAATGCTCGACGTTGGCGATGTCGGCCAGCGGCTGGAGGTCGGTGGTCCAGCGATAGGGATTGTTGCCGGTGCGCACGAGCTTGACCATGAAACCGCTCTTGCCCATGACCGCGGCGCGCACGGCGGTCTCGCCGCAGGCCGCCGCCTCGGCCGCGTCGGTCGCGCTCGCGTAATGGGCGGCGCACCGTTGTGCATAGCCGAGCTTCACGGTGCGCGTCTTGAGATGGAGCTTGTTCTTGATCAGGTCGCCGAGATGGTCGGCCGCGCCGGAGAGCACGGGATGACCGAACGCATCGAGGCGCGACTTGTCGGCGGCGATTTCGTCGCCTTCCTTGTTCTTCAAGCCTTCGCCGACGACCACCATGCAATACTTCAGGCGGCCGGCCACTTCGCGGACGCGGTTGAGGAACGCCTCTTCGTCGAGCGGAATCTCGGGCATCAGGATGATGTGCGGCGCGTCGTCGGGGTGGCGCTTGGCCAGCACGGTGCCGCCGGCGATCCACCCGGCGGAGCGGCCCATCACTTCGACGAGGCAACACGCGCCGTCGTCGGTGGCCATCGCGCCCACGTCGAGCGCGATCTCCATCACGGTGGCGGCGTTGTATTTGATCACCGAGCCGTAACCGGGGCAGTGGTCGGTGTGCGGCAGGTCGTTGTCGATGGTCTTGGGCACGCCGATGACGCGCATGTCCCAGCCGCGCTGGACGGCCTGCTCGTGGATCTTGTGCGCGGTGTCCTGCGAGTCGTTGCCGCCCGCGTAAAAAAAGTAGCGGATGTTGTGCGCCTGAATGACCTCGAAGATCCGATCCATGTCACGTGCGGCGGCCTCGGGCTTTTTCTTGAAGTCGATCTTGTAGCGACAGGTGCCCAGCGCGGCGGCGGGAGTGTGCTTCAGGCCCTCGATGGCGCTGCGCTTTTCATCGCCGAGATCGATGAGGTTTTCATTGAGGATGCCGAGGATGCCATTGAGGCCGCCGTAAATTTCCTCGATGCACTCGTGCCGGCCGGCTTCCTGGACGACGCCGGCGACGCTCGCGTTGATGACGGCGGTCGGCCCGCCGGACTGGGCGACCAGGAGATTTCCAACAAGTTCAGACATAAAAGTTCGGGATCAATGGGCGGCCCGGTCGCGGCAAGCTGCGGCTCCCCGGCAACCCGTTCAAAGTGGCGGGAACACTGCCAACCGCGTCCCGGAGTGTCAAAGGGGAATTCCCGACAGGACGGTGCGTTAACGCGCGGCTTACCGTGAACGCCCCGCGCGAAACGCCTTCGGCATCAACTCATGCACCGCGCCAGCGATCAACTCCTCCACCTCTGGCGCAAAGCGTGTGGGCCGGTCGTAGTAAAGCATCGCTGAGGCGCCTTCGTAGCCGCCCTCGGTCACGACGCGCTTCGAGGGGATGTAACACGGCACCTCGTTGCAGTAGCCATTCACCCACAGCCGCTCGGAGTCGAATTCACGTTTGAACCGAAGCGAGTAGTCCACCACGACTTCACCGGGAAGGAACACCATCGCGAGTTGGTCGCCGAAGTTCCAGACCTGCACGAGATATGGCAGGCGCGTCGGAAGTTTTTCGCCGCGGTCGAGCCGGGCGAGATTTTTCTTCGCGTGATAGGCGACGTTGGCCCCTTTGTCCTGCGCCTTCTTCGTCCACTCGTCCCGCGTGGGCAGCGTGTCGAACGGGAGTTGGATTTGTTTGGTGCGGCATTCGAGTTTGGCGGCGAGCGGTTTGAGTGAAATGGCCGCGAGACGTTTTGCTTCGGTGCCAAGCGCGTCGCCGTATTCGCGCACGAGTTCGTAAGTGCCGCGCGGATTCGGGTTCTGGTCCGCGCCGCAGCCGATGGCAGTGAGCGCGATCGCGCCGGGGAATTCCTTCTCCAGAAATTCTTGCGCGCAGCCGGCCCAGTCGCCGTGGACCTTGTTCGACGAAATGGTCGTGCAGTGGCAGGCGTAGCTCGTGAGCAACGCGCGCACCTTGCCGTCGGCGCCGGTCGCGCGCAGGACGGGAAGCGAGTGATCCTCCGGCCGGAACGCGAACGCGCGGCGATTGTGCGCGAAACTCACGTGGCCGACGCCCCACGCGAGCGCCGCGGGTTTGCGGTCGGCGAGCGCAGCGAGGACGACTTGCTCCAGCTTGTCGGTCAACTCGCGCGTGTAGCGGTCAATCCGCGTCTGGTGCTCAGTCGGAATGTCCATGCTGAAGAGGTTCGGTAGAACCCCCGCCAGCATCGGCGCGCAATGCGTGTGGCTCGAACAAATGGCGAAGTGGTCGTTGACAAGTTTCGATTTGCCCGCGACGCGGCGGAGGACTTCGTCACGAATCGCCGCCGACACGCCACAATTATCCACGGTCACCAGCACCGCGGGCGCGTCGGCGTCACTGCCGATGGCCAGGGCCTTGGCGAAGATGTGCTGCTCCACGCCCTCGTGTTCGGTGCGGCGGTTGCCGTAGCCGCTGAGACGGACCGGGTACTCGGGAGTGATGCCCACCTTTGCGGCGCCGACTTCGTGGGTCACGTTCGCGGCGGGGAGGTTCGAGACTGCACCGAGGAGGAGCGCGGCGATGGCGGCGGCAGCGGTCACGTTTTTCATTGGGCGTGCGGCGAGAGTTCCAAGCCGACGACGCGAGGTCAAGCTGGCGGCCGTGACGTTCGACGAAGCGCTCGTGCGCGTGAGGTATTTCCCGAAGCGAAGGCTTGCCAGCCGCATCGCACCCGCTATTTTCCGCGGACTTTGTTCCGAAACTCAGACCAGATACGCAATCGCGCAAACATTATGAAGCACATCAAACGCATCCTCCACCTGGCCGCTGCAACGTTCTTCGCCGCCGGCACGCTCACCGCCGCCGAACCCGAGAAGCAGCCCGAATGGGTCACCTCCGCCGGCCTCAACTTCACGCTCACTTCGGGCAACACCGAGACCGTCCTTTTTGGTGCCGACATCAACGCGGCCAAGAAGGGCAAGGTGAACGAATACCTGCTGGGCGCCGCCGGCTCCTACGGCGAAAACCAGAGCGTCAAGAACAACGAGTTGCTCCGCGGCTTCGGCCAGTGGAACCGCCTGTTCAACGAACGCCTCTACGGCTTTCTTCGCGGCGAGGCGTTCCACGACGGCATCGCCGGTGTGAAGTACCGCCTCACCGGCGCGGGCGGTCTCGGTTACTACCTCATCAAGTCCGAGGGCACCCGCCTCAGTCTCGAAGGCGCACCTGGCTACGTTTATGAGAAGCTCAACAGCGGCGAGAACAAGTTCGTCACTATCCGTCTGGCCGAGCGCTTCGAGCAAAAACTCAGCGCCACCGCCCGCCTGTGGCAGACCGCCGAATACCTTCCGAACGTCGAGAGCTGGACTCGCGACTACGTGGTCAATGCCGAGCTGGGCGTGCAGGCCGACATCAGCAAGAAGCTCGCGCTCCGTTCGGTGTTGAGCGACACCTACGACAGCACGCCGTCAGTCGGCCGCAAGAGCAACGACCTCAAGCTGACCACCGGCGTGGTGTACAAGTTCTGAGCCGGCTCGCCGATTTGTTTTGCGACCGGCCCGCCCGCGAGGACGGGCCGGTTCGTTTCCGGACTCAACCTTGACGCCCGCGCCGCCGGCGGCGAGAACTCGACGGTCATGCTTGCACGTTTGCTCACACTCCTCCTCGGCGTGATGACGCCCGTCTTCGCGCGCGACCTTTACGTTGATCCGGTTTCGGGCGACGACCGCGCGGACGGACTTGCAGAAAGAGTTTCTGGCACAAGCGGGCCGCTGAAAGCCATCTCGCAGGCGATCAAGCGCGCCGATCCGGGCGACACGATTCATCTCCAGCCCGTTGTCTATCGCGACTACGCCGGCTTCCACGGCAAACGCGGTGAACCGGGGCGGCCAATCACGCTCGACGGCCACGGCGCCACGCTCGAAGGCTCCGAGCCGCTCGACCCTGCGCAGTGGCGCGAGACCGCGCCGGGCCTGTTCAGTTGCACGAACCTGTTGCGCAACGACGACGCCATCATGGGCCGCTGGTTTTTTCTCTGGGACGGAAAGATGAACCACATGGGCCGCACCTCGAAAGGCCCGAGCGCGCCGTTGAAGAAAGCGGCGGAACTCCAGCCCGGCGAGTGGACCTTCGTGATCGAACCGAGCCGCACGAACCCGCCCTCGCGCGCCTTCTTTGGCGCGTTCCACGTGAAGCTTCCACGCGGCCAGAAACTCGCCGACGCGAACATCCGCGCGCCGCTGCGCTCGGCGGGCGTGCAATTCAGCGGCACCAACGCGCACCTCGTCATCCGCAACCTCACCGCCACGCACGTCTATAACGACGGCTTCAACATCCACGGCCATTGCGAAGACGTGCGCTTCGAAAACGTCGCGGCCATCGAGTGCGGCGACGACGGCATCAGCGCGCACGAGACCGCGCAGTATCACGTGGACGGTTTCACCTCCATCGGCAACTCGACCGGCATCTGCGACACCGGCGACAGCCTGACGAGCTACAACAACGTCTTCATCCGCGACTGCCTCGGCCACGATCTCTACTTCCTCGACACCGGCTGCTACTCGGTGAGCAACGCCATCGTCCTTTCGTCCGCCTCGCGCACGCTGGTCGTCACCGGACGGGAGCAGACCAACCGCCCGTGTTCGCTGACTCTCGACAATGTTTTCATCCGCCGCGAAACCGGCTCGAACGAAGTGCGTGTGACGAGGAACTCGGTGCTCTCCGCGCGCCACGTGACTTTCTTCAACCTCAACTTCCAAGCCACCGGCGGTGAGGTGCATTTGGAAAACTGCGTCGTCGGTGGCCAGACTCCGCCCGACCTGATTCTCTGGAAGGACGCGAAGTGGACCGCGCGAACCAATCTATACGACCTCCACCAAATCCGCCGCGACCAGACCTTCTACACCGCGCAAACCTTCGCCGAGTTCCAACGCATCACCGGCCAAGACGTCGGCTCGCGCTGGCGCAAGCTCGTTGTGGAAGCGAACGCGCCTCGCGGCTTGCCTGTCGGCGTTGGCGCGAACCTCACGGCGCTCCGGAAACTCGTCCGTTGAGTGGCCGGACGAAATCCTCCCGCATGTCCGCGAGAAATGGGCGGTCCTTCCGATACGCCGCCATCGCGGCCAGATCAATCTCCGCGCCGATGACGCACTCGCGGTCGCCCGCATCGGCAACGATCTCGCCCATGTGATTCACGATGAGGCTGCGGCCGGAGTAGTGGAATTGCGGATCGCTGCCGATGCGGTTGACGCCTGCGACCCAGCACTGGTTCTCGATGGCGCGCGCCTGGAGGAGCTTCACCCAATGCGCCAGCCGCGCATCGGGCCAGCTTGCGATGAAGGTCATCAACTGCGCGCCCGCCCGCACCGCCGGGCGCTGGATTTCCGGGAAGCGCAGATCGTAGCAGATGAACGGCGAAACCGTGCAGCCGCCCCACTGAAACAGAATCGCTCCGGTGCCCGCCTCGTACGCCGCCGTCTCACCGCCGGGCGCGAAGGGCTGCGTCTTGCAGTAGCGCGCCACCTCGCGGCCCTCGGGCGTAAACACCACTGCTTCATTCCGCCCGCGACCGTTCGCGCCGTTGCCCACAATACCGCCTAGGAGATAAACGCCCAATTCGCGCGCCGTAGCCGCGAGGAATTTTTCCGTCTCCCGCGCCGCGCCCTCGGCGATGGCGGGGATGTTCATGCTGAACCCGCACGCGAACATTTCAGCCAGCAGCACGAGCGAGCCGCGCGGGATGTTCGCGCTGGCGAGCAGCGCCTTTACTTTCGCATGGTTCGGTGCGCGGTTCTCCCACACGATGTCGTGTTGGCAGCCGAAGACTTTCACAAACGGCTTTTACCTTGGAGCCACGCTCGCGGCGAACTAAAACGCGGCCACGCAATGTGCTGCCGGCGTCTCGCCGGCAGTTCCATCATACTCTTTTGATGCCTGCAGCGGGCCGAGATGGAAGTTTCGGCGAGACGCCGGAACCACATTGAGCAACGCATGAATTCCAAACGCTCCATTCTCATCGTCGGCGCCGGCGAGTTTGGCCTCACCGCCGCGCTCGAATTACTGCGCCGCACGTGGGCGGTGACGGTGATCGATCCCGGCCCGATCCCGCGTGACTCGGCGGCGTCCACGGACATCAGCAAGGTTGTGCGCATGGACTACGGCGCAGACGAACAGCACACGGCGCTGGGCGAGGCGGCCATCACGGGGTGGCATCTTTGGAACAGGCAGTGGGGCGCGTCGCTGTATCACGAAGATGGTTTCCTCGTGCTCGCGCGCGGTGCGATGCAGCCCGGCGGATTCGAGCACGAAAGTTTTTCCAAGCTCGCCGCGCGCGGGCACAAACTGGAACGGCTCAATGCCGCCGCGCTGCGCCGACGTTTCCCCGCGTGGACTGCGGAAATATACCCCGACGGCTACTTTAATCCGCGCGGCGGCTGGGCGGAAAGCGGCAATGTGATCGCACGACTCGCGGCGCAAGCGAGGGTCGACGGCGTCGCAGTGCGCGAAGGCGTCGCGTTTCAACGGTTGATCGAAAGCGGCTCACGCGTCACCGGAGTTGTCACTGCGGCGGGTGAAGAACTGCGCGCCGACTTCGTGCTCGTCGCGGCCGGCGCGTGGACACCGACGCTGTTGCCGCACCTCAGCCCGTTCATGTGGGCCACGGGTCAATCGGTCGTGCACCTCCACGTCGCGAACCCGCGCGAGTGGCAGGCGCCGCGGTTTCCGGTCTGGGCGGCGGACATCGCGCGCACCGGCTGGTATGGCTT
>DATDFH010000573.1:0-4951 GCA_036522715.1 Verrucomicrobiia bacterium | reverse complement strand
AGCGCCCGCGCGTAAGCTGACTGGCGTTCGGCAGAGCGCGGATCGCCGAACCGGTCGCGCCAGCCGAGCCGGTCCCAGTATTGGACATGAAACGCCACCGGCACGAAGTCGCGCCACAGCCCGGAGCTGTTCGTCAGCCGGCTCAACCACGCGTCGGCTGGCGGACAACTGCTGCAACCCTCGGACGTGTAGAGCTCGAGCACCGCCACGCGTGTCGCGCCGCTTTCAAACGAGTGACTTGCCCCGTGCGTCGCCATCGCGCCACCCAGCAGCGCGGCCATGATCGGCACGATTGGCTTCATAGGTCTTGATCACACTCCGCGACCCGCCCCGGTAATTCCGGCGCCATCCGCACGGGCTTTGCCGCCGGAATTAAATTTGACTCGCGCACGGCGCAAACTTAACTACCAACAATACCACCAAGTCTATGAACAAACTCACGCTCCTTCTTCCGGCGCTCGCAGTGGCGCTCTTCACTCAACCCGCCCCGTCCACGCGCGCAGCCGACACCGCCGCGCACGAATCCTCGTGGAAAGGCGTCAAGCAACTTGTCGCCGTCATCCATCCGACGGCGGGCAACAAGTGCAGCGGCGTCGTGCGCTTCACTGATGCCGGCGGGAAAATCGAAGTCGCCGCCGAACTTGAAGGACTCAATCCCGGCCAAAAGCACGCGATGCACGTGCACGAGTTCGGCGACGCCCGCGGCACCGACGGCATGAAGACCGGCGGCCACTACAATCCCGAAGGCCACCAGCACGGCCTGCCCGATGCCTCCAAGCGTCACGCCGGCGACCTCGGCAATGTCCAGGCCGACGCCAGCGGCAAGGCCAGCTACAAGATCACCATCGACAATGCCTCCTTGGTCGGCGTGAAAAATCCCATCATCGGCCGCGGCGTGATCGTCCACGCGAAGGTGGACGACGGCGGCCAGCCCACCGGCAACGCTGGCCCGCGCATCGGTGTGGGCGTGATTGGCATTGCCAATCCGGCACCATAGCTGGCGGCTTACCTCGTGGCGCCGGTCGGCGCGGGGATTTCACCGCACGCTTGCAACGCCAAAATCGCGAAGGCGGTGCCGGAGTTCGATTGCACGTGGTTGGGGCGCTTGTTGAAGGAGGGCACGAACCAGCGCCCGCTCTCGCGCTGGTTGGATCTAAGCCACGCCAGCCCACGCTGGAGCCGAGCATCGTTGGCGGGCACACCGGCATTGCGTGCCTGGAAAACCACAAAGCCCGTGGCGTAGCCATCGCTCGGGCGAGTAGCGGAAAACCCCACTTCCTCAAACGTCTTGCAGCCAACGATGACGTTCTCGATGGCCCAGCCGCCGTCGGCACCTTGAAGTGCGAGCAACTCCTCGGCGGCGTTGTGGCGTTCCTGTGCCGGCTGCAAGTTTTTCACGCGCGTCGCCGCCCAGATCAACATGCCTTTGCCGAAGGCGGTGGTCGGCGGGTGCCTTTGCGCGAAGCGGCGGATGCGGTCGAGCGCAAGCTTTCCCGTGTCGCTTTGTGCGTAGTCATCCGGCGCCACGGCGAGTCCAAGCGCGGCGAACATTGTCAGCTCAAACTCGCGCACGAACGCCTTGGGCGCGCCGGTGACCCATTGCCACGAGCCATCGGCTCGCTGCAACGACAGCATCCGATCGAGCGCGCGGCGCGTGAGCGGATGCAGCCTGCCCGTCGTCGCCGCGTCATCGAACGCCAGCGGCACCGCCACGACCATCGCTTCGGCGGGATAGCGCAGCCCCTTTTCCTCCCATCGCCCACTCACGAGCCATTCAAGCAGTTCGCGTGTTTCGCGCGGTTGGGTTGCAACGGACGCCAGCGCCGGTCGCGCGATGAGATAGAGGAAGTTCGCATGGCACTGCACGCACTGGTGCTCCTGCTTCCACACCAGCGCGGAGGCGTCGAGCACCGAGGCCGCGTGCTTCAGCGAGAACTCCTTCGCCATCGGCTCGTCGGGCCGCGCGGGAAGAAAATCCGGCGCGGCCACTGCCGTGTCGGCCAGCCGGAACGCCAGCAGCAGCAAGGCCGTAAGGCGCAAGTTCACGGGCGCAGGTTCGCAGTTTCGCCGCCGCAATGCCAGCGGGTTCCTCAGGCGAGGACTTCGTTCACCACATTCCCAAACACATCCGTCAGCCGGTAGTCGCGGCCCTGCAGGCGGAAGGTGAGCCGCGTGTGATCGAGGCCAAGCAGATGGAGAATCGTCGCCTGCAAATCATGGACATGCACCGCGTCGCGCGCCACGCGGACGCCGAATTCGTCGCTCTCGCCGAAGACACAACCGTGCTTCACGCCGCCGCCGGCGAGCCAGAGTGAGAACGCGTCCTTGTGATGGTCACGGCCGCCGGCGTTGGTCATACCGTCAGGAGACACGTCCTGGACCATTGGCGTGCGGCCGAACTCACCGCTCCACACCACCAGCGTCGTGTCGAGCAGACCGCGTGCTTGAGATCGCGGATGAGCGCAGCAGCGGGACGGTCAATCTGCCGGCACATGCCGGGCATCGTCTTGTAAATCTGCTGGTGCGCGTCCCAGTTACCGAAATTCAACTGCACGAAGCGCACGCCGCGCTCGACCAGCCGCCGCGCAAGCAGGCACTGGTTCGCCACGCTCGGCGTGCGACATGCCGGCGGGATTCGACAGGTTCAACACCGCGTCACCCTGCGCACGGAACATCACGCCCTGATGCACCGACGGCAGGAATCCATTCGACCACAACGCCGTGCCCGCGTTGGTCATGCCGTTGCCCGCCATAAGCACGACGAAGCCCGGCAGGTTTTGGTTCTCCGAGCCGAGCCCATACGTGACCCACGAGCCCATGCTCGGCCGGCCCACGCGGCGGAAGCCGTTGTGCAGGAGAAGCTGCGCGTTGGCGTGATTGAACTCGTCCGTCACCATGCTGCGCACGACCGTGATGTCGTCCGCGATGCTCGCGATGTGCGGTAACTGCTCGCTCACTTCCATGCCGCACCGCCCGTGCCGCGCGAACTTGTAGGGCGACCCCATGAGTGCGGGCCGGCCCTTGATGAAGCCGAACTGGATGCCCTTGATGAATTCCTCGGGCACCTGCTGCCCGTCCCATTTGTTGAGCGCGGGCTTCGGGTCAAACGAATCCACGTGTGACGGCCCGCCGACCATGTGGAGAAAAATCACGCTCCTCGCCCGCGGCGCGAAATGCGGCGCGCGCGGCGACATCGCGGAGGCAACCGACGCGGCGGCGACAGAATCGCGAGCAAGCAACGCATTCAACGCGAGCGCGCCAAACCCAATTCCGCTGCGACGGAACATCTCGCGGCGTGAAACACCTTGTAACGTCTGCGGATCAGTGAAGAGCGCGTTCATGCAATTTTAGCGAAAACTCGTCACCCACTGCGCCACCGCGCGGTTTGCTTCCGTGATCGCCTCGATCGCTTCAGAGTCCGGCTTCTCCTGCTCGTCTCGCAGCCCGCGCTGACGGACACGGTTGCGCAGATACGCACCGCAAAGGTGCATGCCGACACAGCCCGGCACCTCTCGAAGCGCTGTGAGAATTTCCGCGTAACCTTTCGGATCGTGACGCTGCTCGCCACGGGGAGCCTTGATCGAGCGTGCGCCGTCTGCGTAGAGCACTGGCTTGCCGGTTTGCCCATGCCATCGTGCGAGATCGGTCTTCACCTTCGCTGGTTCGCCGAAATGCTGGAAACTGAACACGTCCACGAACGGCTTCGCCGCGGCGAGCACTTCATCCGGCAGCGGTGCATTGGCCTCGTAACGATCGCCGAGGATGAGATGACGCTTGTCGTAGCGCCGGACGGCGTCGTGCGTGACCTGATAGTAACGAGCCGCGAGCCGCGTGAGTTCGGCGCGGCCCGCGTCGGTCTTGAGTTTTGCCGGATCGAAGAGGGGGCCCTTCCATTCGCTGAACGGGCGCGTGTGAACCCATGTCGGGCAGTCGCAGTAAAAGTAGCCCATGAGCTTCGGATCGCCGGCCATGCGGCCGCAATGCGAGCGCGCGACGTAATCGCACCAGTCCTCGAAGTCCTTGCTGAAAAAATCCGGATGCCGCGTCTCGGCCTCCCACTGATGAATCTCGGAGAATGGCAGCAGGTGGCAGTAGGGCAGCCCGAGCCATTGATACTCCTCAAACGTGAACGGCGGCGAGTGGCGATGGATCGTCTCCCCGCGCACCACGACCTCCTGCGTCCAGCCGACGGAGTTGAATCCCCACGCGCGCAGGTCGGGCGCGACGGCTTCCTTGAGCCAGCGCTCGCGCGAGTTGGCGTATTTGCCGCGCCAGATCGATTCCGACTCCTCGTAGCGCAACGGTGCGTCGTCAATGTGATTCAGCGCGATGGAGAAAAATGGCGCGCCCTCAGGAGTGATGAACCACCAGCGTCCGCCCCGTCGGTCGAGCGTAAAGACCCTCGCGGAGGGGTGCGCGGCTTGTGCGCCGGTGCGAACGGTTGAGAGGGCGCCCGCCAGCATCACCGCGCCGTCGGCGAGAAAGCGCCGGCGGGTATGGGATGTAGATCGCCTTGCTCTCATGCGTCATTCCTTGGTGATGGTCTCGTCAAGGTTCAGTAAAACATTCGCGACGAGAAACCATGCGTCGGCCTCGCTGCCGCCGCTGGCGAGTTTCTTCGCGTGGAGCTGCTCCAGTTCCGCGAGCTCGTGCGGCTGGGGCAGGCGCGCCAGGCAGGTGCGGAACATCCGCGCGGCGCGATCGCGGGTCGAAGCGGTGGGCGTTTCCCTCAACACGCGTTCCGCGAGCGCCTTTGCGGCTTCGATAAACGCCGGCTCGTTTAGCAGCGTGAGCGCCTGAAGCGGCGTGTTGGAGCGGACGCGCTTCGCCGTGCAGGCGAAGCGGTCGGGCGCATCGAATGTTGCGAGCGTAGCGTAAGGCGCGCCACGCTGTTGGCGGACGTAGATGCTGCGGCGATACGCGAACGGCTCGTCGCTCTCCGCCGCGTCGC
>DATDFH010000572.1:0-4950 GCA_036522715.1 Verrucomicrobiia bacterium | reverse complement strand
ACCGCTTCAAGCCGGGCCAGGTGTTCGCGCGGCACGCCGATCTGCGTCGCGTAAGCGTCGCCGCCGGGCGACTTGTGCTGCGCGGTCGCGACCTGCAACTCATCCACGTTGCACGGGAAACCGCGCTCGGCCTCGATCTCGAGGAAGCCCGCCACGTCGGCCTCTTCGAGTTCGGGGAGCTTTGCGTGCAGAGTGAGCGCCCAGTTGAGCGGCACGCCGACGACGCAACGCTTCTCGCGCACGCCGGCGGCATCGAGCAGGTTGCGGATTTCGCGGCCGACCAGTTCGGCCTCGTTGTGCAGCAGGTCGAGCGTGAGCGCGGCGCTGGTGGCCTTCTGCACCTCGACCGAGCCGTTGGTGCGGCGCAGCACGACGGCTTCGAGGCGGCTGCCGTCGAGCGTCAGTCCGAGGACGGTGTTGGGGCGTTTTTTCTTGGGCCAGTTCATGGGCGTGAATCTTTCGCGAGCTGGATGTCCTCGCGCACCTGCGCGCCGAGCGCCCAGCCGAAATGGGAGATGTCCTGCCGGTAAAGAATCTTGGGCGTGCCTTCGCTGGTGTCGAAGATGAACTTCACCCGCTGATAGCCGCGGCTGTGGTGACCAAGCGCGGCGATGTCGGCGCTGAATTGAAACGACTGCCCGGTGATGTAACGGCCCGCGCGCAGCGCGCTGGCCTGATCGAGGACGTTGGTCACCCACGCGAGCGAAGTGAGTTCGCTGGGATTGGACTGGCGATAGGCGACCAGCGACGGCGCGCTGTTGCTGATGCCGGGGATGCACGTGAGCACCGCCTCGCTCGCCGTGTTCACGTTGACGAGGCCATCGACGACCGCGCCGGTGTAGGCAGTGATGTTGCCCTCAACCAGCGCAAACTCGTCGGCCGTCATTCCGCTCTTGATCAAGAACTCCAGCACGCTGCGGAAGGTAGCCGTGTTGTTGGGAGGTTGATTCAGCTTGGCGGTGATGGCCTGAATCCGCTTTTGATCGAGGCCAAGCTGCTTCAAACTGTTGGCCACCTGCGTCCGGCCCTGCGAGGTGGCGATGTTGATGCGATTGGTGTTCGGCTGGCGGCTGTAGATCGTCACGTAATCAAGGAGCCCGCGGTCGAGCCGGCCGTCGCGATTGTCATGAGGCGGCGAGGCGTCGCCATCGTTCTCGTTCGCGTCGAGGACACCGTTGAGGTTCACGTCCTCGCCGTAGAGCAAGTCGAGCGTCGCGCCGTACACGAGTCGGAGTTCATCGACGGACTCGAAGTTGGCGTTCTTGCATTTCCGCGCGGGCGAGAGGCGTTGATAGGATTCATCCTCGGCGCCGTTGGGCGAAATCGTGCTGTCGGCATCGCGCCAGTCAATGATCGCCGCCGCGAACTCGACCGTCATGCCGGGCAGTTGCGCAAGCATGTCGGCGGTGAGGTTGGTGGAATTGAGGTTGAGCTTCGACGCCTCATCGACGAGTCCGAACGTCGGTGTGTCGGACGCGATCGTCGTCGTGCTTTGCGAATCGGCGCGGCCGATGATCCAGAAGGTCGAGTCGCCGAGGGGCACGGTGTCGGAGGAATAGGATTTCACGTCGGGCAGCGCGCCGTTGGTGGCGTAGGTGGAGAGGACGCGCTTGACGTAGCGCGCGGCGCCGTTGATGGCGTGCTCGGCCTCGATGGCGGCGGCGCGATTGTCGGCCGCGCGCAACTCGAAGTTCATCGCGTTGGCGAAATAAACCGCGAGCACGACCAGACCGAAGGAAATCCAGAGCACGAGGATGAACACCGAGCCACGCTCGCGAACGCGGCCGGCATTTGGAGTCCCGCCTTGAAGCGGTCCCGACCGGCTGAAGCCGGGACTCCGAACAAGATCGCCGCGGCGCAAGTTCATTGCGAGCCTCCCGTTGCCTGCTGCGTCGAGTTGGTGCGTCTCTGCACCATGACCGGCACGATGAACTCGATGGGCGCGAGCGTGGAACGCTGGTTCTTTTCCTGCGCGAGAGTGATCTGCACCTTGATTGCGTTGGGCAGGTTCGTCGCCGTGGTGCTGTCCCACGTCTCGGTCCACGAGGTGCCGTCGTAATACGTCAGCGCGAAACTTTCGACGCCGCTGAGCAACGGCTGCTGCACGGGGTCGTCGGTGAGCACCGGCAGAAGGTTGTGCGTGATGCTGCGCACGAGATCCTTTCCCGGAGCGGTCGCCGTGCTGTTGGTCGGCTCGGCGAGGAAGTAAGCGACTTTCTGCACCTCGGCCCATGGCGAGGTGTCGTCGATGTAGCCGCTGCACGTGTAGATGTCGGGGCTGACCCGCTCGCCGGTCAAATCGGCCGTGCTGCTGCCAGCGCTCGTACTGCTGCCCGTGCTCGTGCTGCTACTGGTGGTCGGACTGGTCTGGAACTGCCCGGAAAACTTTCCGCCGGGGAGCATGATGCCTTCGAGGTCGCGCTTGATGATGCCGACGGTCTGCTGCAACGGCAACGCGGTGTCGAAGGCTTCGTGGGCCTTGTTGCGGAGCCGCAGCGCGCCGAAGAAGACGCCGTTCATCGCCGCCAGCACGATGGCAAACACCACCACGGCCAGGAGCACCTCGATCAAGGTGAACCCGCGTGCGCGGAGTTGAATTGTTTGCCCGTGCCTCATTGCGTCGTCGTGGTCGTGCCCTGCGCCGTGTCGTAAAGCGTGCTCACGTTCACGTCGTACTCCTGGCCTTGCGCGTCGAAGACGACCGTGACGGTGACGAGGTTCATCGCGTCCTCGCTCCATTGCTCGGAGCGCATCGACCAGTTGTAGCTGCGCGTGCCTTCGTCAACGATGCCGCTAGCAGCACTCTGCTGCACGCCGCCAGTCACGAGCAGCTCGTTCATCACGCGCTCGGCAATGCGCGCGGCGGCGGCTTTGCGCTCGCCGACCTCGCCGGCAAGGCTCGCCACGCGCACGGCCTGCACCGCCACCGGGATCACGATGGCCATGAACAGCAGCGCCGCGAGCACCTCGGCCAGCGTGAAGCCGGCGCGGGCGCGCGCGTCAGCGGCGCGCGACCTGGAGGTTGTCCGGGTTAATTTCATAGTTCAGGCGGTTGCGGTTGGGTGTGATCCACACCTCGTTGTTGCCGCCTTCGCGGATGATGATCGCTTCGGGGTTCGATTCGCTGATGAAGCCGTCGGGCGTGAAGCGGATGCTCAGCCCGTTCGCCGTCGGTGAACTCATTGTCGCCGTGGTCGTAGTTGTCTTCGCCGCGCGCACTTCGATTTCCAGATTCTCGTCGAGCGTGAACTCGTTGGCCTTGTCGTCGCGGTCCGCGAAGCCGGCTTCGATTTCCAGTCCGTAACTGCCCTGCTGCGGATCGATCCACAGCGTCATCGGCACGCTCTCGGCCACCGCGCGGCTCTGCGCGTAGCGTGTGAGCGCGAGGAAACGCTTCGACTCCGAGTCGAGCGTCTGCCCGCGGAAGAACGACGTGAGGTTCGGCCCGATCATCGCGATGACGATGATCAGGATCGACATCACGAGGATCAACTCGATCAACGTGAAGCCGCGCCGCGCCGCGCGTTCAGCGCCGCTGCGTCTGCCAGTTCGTAATATCATCGTCGGTGTTTGCGCGGCCGTCGGGTCCCATGGACATCAGGTCGTAGCCGGTGGGATTGTGTTTGCCGGGGCACTCGTAGATGTAGGGGTTGCCCCACGGATCGACCGGGGCCTCGGTGACGTTCTTGAGGTAAGGGCCTTTCCAGCCGTTGGCCTCGCGCGGCTGGCTGATCAAGTCTTGCAGGCCGTTCTTGCCCTTCGGATACGAGCCAGTGTCCACCTCGAAGGCGTCGAGCGCGGTCCCGAAGCTGGAGATCTGCGATTTCGCAGCGGTCTCCCGCGCCTGCTCGGTGCGACCGGAAAATTTCGGAACAACAATCGCCGCGAGCACGCCGAGGATGACGAGCACAAGCAGGAGTTCGATGAGGGTGAACCCGCGCGAAGCGGCGCGGCGGACGGAGGGACGGATGTGGTTGTGCAGTTTCATGCCTACAGATGACGAATTTATTTGATGTAGTCTTGGAGCGAAAAAATCGGGATGACCATGCCGATGACGATCGTGCCGACAAAGGCCGCGATGAAAAACAGCATCAACGGCTCAGCCAGCGACACGGCGGTCTTGAGTTCACGGTCGAGGTCGCCCTCGGTGACGTTGGCGATGCGGATCAGTTCGGCGTCGAGCTTGCCGCTTTCCTCGGCGACGGAAACCATTTCCAGCACCGAACTGGAGAAGAGCGTGCGGCATTCGGCGAGGCTGGGTCCAAGCTGCTTTCCTTCCTTTACGCGCTCGATGGAGTTGGAAACGGCATCGACGAGGATCTGGTTGCCGATCGAGCGGCGCGCGACGTTGAGGCCGTTGATGAGCGGCACGCCCGCGCCGAGCAGCGTGCCGAGCATCCGGCAAAAGCGCGCCATCGCGAATTGCGACAGGAGCGGGCCGACAATCACCGTGCGCAGGATGAACCCCTCCCAGACGCGGCGGCCTTTTTCGGAAGCGATCCACGTCCGCAGCATGTAAATGCCGATCCCCAGCGCGACGGCGACGATCAGCCCGTAGGAACGCATCACCTCGCTCGCGGAGACGATCATCTGCGTCAGCACCGGCAGCTTTCCGCCGAAGCCCGCGAAGATGGTCTGGAAGCGCGGGATGAAAAACACGAGCAGGAACACCAGCACCGACAGCGCGAGCACCAAAATGATGACGGGGTAAAGCAGCGCGGAGACGACCTTCGACTTCATTTCCTTCTCGCGCGCCTGAAAGTCGGCGATCTGCGCGAGCACCACGTCGAGGAAGCCGCCCGTCTCGCCGGCTTCGACCATCGCGACATACACGCGGGGAAACGTCTCCGGTGAACGGGCCATCGCGTCGGACAGCGACATGCCGTCGATCACGAGATCGTGGATCTCCTTCCACTTCGCTTTTGCGACGGGCTCCGCGGCTTCGCGGTG
>DATDFH010000571.1:0-2334 GCA_036522715.1 Verrucomicrobiia bacterium | reverse complement strand
GTAGGCGCTGAGCAACGTGTCGAAGAGGCCCGTGTCCAGTTTGATGCCCTCGGCCGTCATGCGGTGGAAGAATGAACTGGCGATGTCGGTGGCCATGCGGTTGAGCCCGCGCTCGGGATCGCGCGGCGAAAGTTCCTGATGCTTGTGTTCGTAATTGTCGCACAACTCGGACTGGCAGATCGCGCGCGGCGCCGAGTTGCGGAACACCTCCGCCAACATGCCCACCTCCAGCGCCCAATCGTGCGGGATGCGCACGCGTCGCACCAGGTCCACGTCCAGCGAGAACTCCCCCGCCAGCGGGTAACGGAACGAGTCCATGTAAACCAAGTAAGGATGCGGTCCGAGGATCGACTTGAGGGCGCGGATCAGCGGCGTGACCATCAGGCGCATGACACGGCCGTTGAGCTTGTCGGTCACGCGCGCGTAGTAGCCCTTGCAGAAGTCGAAGCCGAGCGCCGGGTGCGCCACCGGGTAGCAGAGCCGCGCCAGCATCTCGCGGTCGTAGGTGACGATGTCGCAGTCGTGCAACGCGACCATGCGCGACTGTTCGCTGGCCAGCACGTAGCCCAGGCAGATCCACACGTTGCGGCCCTTGCCACCGGGGCCGGCGCTCAACTCGGACTGGTCGAGCTTCTCGAACAACTCACGCATCCGCGGGCCGTCGTTCCACAACAATGTGGCCCGTTGCGGCAGTTGCCGGAAAAACCTCCGCGCCTTGCGCCAGTCCACTTTGCGCGACGCGCCGTCCACACCGATCACGATCTGTTTGATGTAGGTGACACTCTTGAGAATGCGAACGATGCTTCGCAGCGCCGGCGTGCCCAGCTCGCGAATGTGGCAGGGCAGCACCAGCGCGATGGGCGTTTCGACCGAGAAATGTTCCAACTCCTCCTCCAGCCGGGCGATGTCCGGCTGCCCGAGGCGATGCAAGGTGGCGATGGCACCCGTTTGGAAGAAATCCGACATAATGACCGAATGACCAGCTATCCTGCCGGTTTGAGGGTGGCACAAGGTGCGGCGTTCGATAATTCTTTTTTTGACCACGATGCGCGGCGCACGAACAATGGCCCCGGTGCGACTCATCGTGCTGCATTATCACCTGCGCCCCGGCGGCATCCGGCGGATCATCGAACTGGGCACGCCGCACATTGTCCGCGACTCGGGACTGCCGATCCGGCACGTGACGCTTGCCGCCGGGCAACCGGCCGACGACCAATGGCACGAGAATTTCAAGAGCCACCTCGCCGGTGTCTCGGTGGACTGCTTCATCGAACCGGCCTTCAACTACTTCACCGAACAGCGGCGCCAGCCACGTGAACTCGTGAAACGGATCCGTGCTGCGCTCCACCAACTGCTCGACGACGCCGGAGAGACGCTCGTCTGGGCGCACAACCTCGGCATCGCGCGCAATGCGCTGCTCGCCGATGAACTCGCGCGCGCGTGCGCCGCGCGCGGCATTCCGTTGGTGGCGCACCATCACGATTGGTGGTTCGACAACCGCTGGCTCCGCTGGCCGGAACTGCGCAGGTGCGGATTGCGGACACTGAGCGCCGCCGCGCGCGTCGTTCTTCCCGGCGGCGACTCAGTACGCCACGTCGCGATCAATCACGCTGACGCCGCAGCGTTGCAACGGCACTTCGGCCCGCGCGCCGGGTGGCTGCCCAACCTCACCGAGCATGCCACGTTGCCCTCGCGCGCCGCGGTCCGGCGCGCGCGTGCATGGCTGCGGACAAGACTCGACGGCCGCGACGTGCCGGTGTGGCTGTTGCCGTGCCGGCTGCTCCGCCGGAAAAACGTGGCCGAGGCGCTGTTGCTCACGCGCTGGCTGCGGCCCGACGCCTGGCTCGTGACCACCGGCAGTGCCAGCTCTGAAGATGAACAGGCTTACTTCGAGCGATTGAGCGCCGCGGCGCGCGAGCATCACTGGCGACTGCGTCTCGCCGTCCTTGCCGGCAATGGACGGAACGCACCGTCCGTTGCCGAACTGCTGGGCGCGAGCGAGGCAGCGTTGCTCACGTCAATTCAGGAAGGATTCGGCCTGCCGTATCTCGAAGCCGCGGCGGCGCAACGTCCGTTGGTCGCGCGTGCCCTGCCGATCATCGCGCCCGACCTCGCGAAGTTCGGATTCCGCTTCCCGCAACTCTACAACGACGTGCGGGTAAGTCCGACGCTCTTCGACTGGGACGCGGAGGTGAAACGGCAGTCGAAGCTCTTCGACGCGTGGCTCCGCCAACTGCCCCAGGCGTGCCGGCCGTTTGCGGGCACGCCGTTCGTACTCGCGGCACACACGCCAACGCCGGTGCCCTTCAGCCGGCTCACGCTTACTGCGCAACT